>JALUFE010000084.1 GCA_027052175.1 Helicobacteraceae bacterium
GATGCCAAAGATGAAATCTGTAAAAGGTGCCGTTAAGAGATTTAAAGTGAAAAAAAGCGGAAAAATCAAAAGAGGAACCGCTTTTAGAAGCCACATCTTAACGAAACAAGACGCCAAAACAAGAAGAAGACAGCATCAGCCGAAGTATGTACACCAAGCTGACGCAGCGAACGTCAAAGATATGATCTGCTAGGTTTAACCTAAACGATCCAACAACCTCCACAAAACGTGGGCAAGTCCACCAAAGCCGTGGCACCTACAAGCACAAAGCAAAATAGGTAAAGGAAAGGAAAAAACAATATGCCAAGAGTAAAAACAGGTGTCGTAAGACGCAGAAGACATAAAAAAGTACTCAAACTCGCAAAAGGTTTCTACAGCGGTAGAAGAAAACACTTCAGAAAAGCCAAAGAGCAACTTGAACGCAGTATGTACTACGCTTTCCGTGACAGAAAGCAGAAAAAGAGAGAGTTCAGAAAGCTATGGATCATCCGTATCAACGCAGCTTGCAGACTCAACGATATCAACTACTCAAGATTTATCAATGGTCTTAAAAAAGCCGGCATCGAGCTTGACAGAAAAATTCTCGCCGATATGGCAATGAACGACGCTGCGGCATTTAGCGCAGTAGTAAAACAGGCCAAAGCGGCCCTCTAAAAACGAAACCGTGTCGTCACGGCACGGTTTTGGCTCTCAATCTTTCCACTTTTCCCATAAAAATCCATGCTTCTTGCTTGATTCTTATCCGTTGTTCAAGCTGTTGAGGCGATTGTATCACAATTTTCTGATCTGCTCATACCACTCTTTGATCTTTTTTTCATAGCCGTTTGTTTTGAAATCGACAAAATGTCTCTCTTTTGAAAGATATTTCTGCTTGACATAACCGCCGAAGTCATGCGGATAAAGGTAACCCTCTTTGTTATGGACGATATTTTTCGGGATTTCGAGTATATCACCCTCTCTTACCGCTTTTTGCGCGGTGTTGATCGCTTTGTAAGCAGTGTTGGACTTGGGAGAGGATGCAAGATAAAGGGTACATTCCGAGAGAATGATGCGTGCCTCCGGAAAGCCTATCTCTTTAACGGCGGTCAGTGTTGCCGTTGCCAAGGATAGAGCATTTGGATTGGCAAGACCAATATCTTCGCTTGCAAGGACAACAAGCCTGCGCGCGATAAAGTCGGCACTCTCTCCCTCCTCTATCATCCGTGCCAGATAATAGATCGCGGCATCCACATCACTGCCGCGTACCGACTTGATAAAAGCGGATATCAGGTCATAGTGCACATCCGCTTCACTCACTCCTCTTGAGAGCGCATTCGGGCGCAGGGAACGAAGCAGCGGCTTGTCTATCTCTTTTTCCATTTCGCTTGCGAACTCCAGGAGTTTCAACATCGCCCTGGCATCACCGCCGCTGCTTTTGACAAGATACTCTTTCGCTTCGATGTTTATATCGCATCCACACATCTCCAGCGCTCGCTCAAGCAACTTTAAAAGATCTTCGTCTTCAAGCGGCTTCAGCTCAAAGAGCAGACTCCGGGAACGAATGGCAGAGGTGAGCGAATGGTAAGGGTTGGATGTTGAAGCACCAAGAATGAGAGCTTCGTTCTTCTCCATCACCGGCAACAGAACCTCTTGCTGATTTTTGGAAAGCCGATGCACCTCATCTATGAAGACAAGCGGTTTTATCAGCGCGTTTTGATAACGGGAGAAAAGTTTGCGAAGCTCGTCGATCTTGAGCGAAGTTGCATTGAACTCATAGAAGTCCATCTCCATCGTTTTGGCTATGATACGCGCTAACGAGGTTTTACCCACTCCTGCCGGCCCATAGAAAAAACTGTGTCCAAGCGCACCCTTCTGTGCAAGAATACGCAGTGGTGCATCCACCGCCAGTAAATGTTTCTGCCCGACAAAATCATCGAAATTTTTAGGACGAAGCAGTGAAGTAAGATCCATCTATCCTGCTATGACCTTGATATAAACCTCACGTTCCTGTCGTGGACCGTCGAACTCTCCAAAGAAGACCCCCTGCCACTTTCCAAGCAGCAGTTTCGCATTTTCTACGGGAATGGAAACGGAGTTGCCCATTCGGGAACTTTTAAGATGCGCAGCGGCATTTTGTCCTTTGTGAAAATACTCGCCGTCTGTGGGTGCTACGCGATTGAGAGCATTGAGAAGATCTCGGCGCAATGCCGGATCTTGATTTTCGAACAAAAAGACACTTGAAGTCGTATGCGGTGTAAAAACGATGCAGATACCGTCTTTCACCCCTGATTCGATCACCTTTTCGGCCACCTCTTTGGATATATCCATCACCTGTGTTTTGTGACTGGTCGGAAACTTCAGTTTTTTCATCGTTTGACTCCTTTGTTTTTCAAAAATGTATGCAAGGCATTATATTCGCTTCGATCGAGATAGCGCGTCTTGCCGCTTGGCAGATTGTTAAGCTTGATCTCAGCAAACTCAAGCCGCTTGAGATCGAGCACATCCGCACCGAATGATGCGAAAAAACGTCGCAGTTCTCTGTTTTGTCCCTCGTTTATGGCAACTTTGAGGATGGAGTAGTTTGGCTGATTTTTGACTATCGTATAGCCCAAAAATGGCTTGAACTTCATCGACTTGATTTTGCTCTTTTTATGCGCGCCCTTGCTTGCATCCTCAAGTTCGAGACCTTCAAGCATCGCCTCTTTCATCTTTGGTGTTATAGGCCCTTTTATCTTGATCTTGTAAACCCGCTGCAGGTCCGACTCCATCAGTGCCGTCGCCACAATCGAGCTATCAGTCAGCAGCAAAAGCCCTTCGCTTGCAAAGTCGAGTCTACCGACAGGCTTGAAGTGCTTGAACTCCTTTGGTAGCGAGTCGTAGATGGTGCGGCGTCCTTGCGGATCCTTTTTGGAGACGATTTCGCCTTTAGGTTTGTTGTAGACGATGACGGTGTATTTGTTTTTTGGACTTACTTTTTTGCCACTGATGTAAACGACATCTCTCTCTTCGTTGATATCGCGCGCGGGGTTGGTCTCAAGCTCTCCGTTTACCTTGACATAGCCATCCTGCACCGCACGATCTGCCTCACGGCGCGAATATGTCGAATAGTGCGCTATAAATTTGTTGAGTCTCATAATTTCTCTTTTAGTTGTTTTATCTTTTCTTCGAGTTCGTCCAGTTCATTCATACAGATATCAAAAACTGCATCAGCCTGCAAGTCCGTATAATGATGCGACACAAGATCACGGAATCGTATCATATCACTCCAGTACTCTTTCGAACCAGCCTGCAATAAAAAATTTGAATCTCGTTTATCCAAATTTTTCAGAGCTTCACCACTTGCCTGTAGGCGCATTAAAATAGCATCAAGCTTCATCAGATTATCATCATTTTCCAAAAAATCATCTCCTGACACTATCCCATCAAACCGCTTTTGAACGATCTGGATGCTCTCCAAAATAAAATCAAGTAATTCCAACGTAGTCAATTTATTCATATAAAAATCGTCTCTTTCTTGATATGTTCATAGATAGCTCCTTTGGAGCGTCGATGTTCTCTGTAGAGATCCACCTTAATACGATAGAGATCCTCCAAAAAATTCCATAAACCTGCAATTTTTCTAAATTTCGGCTCATCAAAACGTACAAAAATATCGATATCACTCTCTTTGGTCGCTTCACCCCTGGCATAAGAGCCAAAGAGTCCTATCTTTTCGACACCGTAGCGCTCCTCTATGTAAGGTTTGTGTTCTTTGAGTTTTTGGAGTATCTCCTCTTTTGTCATGATATCCCCTTTTCTATCAGGGTATGAAGATGCAGCACCCCTTTGATACGCTTTGCTTTGTCCGTAATGACAAGAAGCTGTATCTTTTTATTTTCTATCAGTACCAGCGCATCACTGGCGAGTATCTCGTCATCATCCACATAAAGTGGATCTTTCGTCGCATATTCGATCGCCTTGTGTGAAAGATCGAAATCGCTCTGCAGCAGTGCACGACGTACATCACCGTCACTCAGCAGTGCCTCAAGCCGCCCCTCTTTATCGGCAAGCAGCACCGTTCCAAGCCGCCCTTCGCTCATTGCCACGATCGCCTCTTTCATCGTCGCGTCGCGATCGATGACAGGCAGATGGTCTGTACGCATCAGATCTTTGACCTTGACAAAGAGCCGCTTGCCAAGACTCCCTCCGGGATGCAAAGAGGCGAAGTCATCCTTTTTGAAATCCCGTGCCCGCATCAAACAGATCGCCAGCGCATCGCCGAGTGCAAGTGTGAGTGTCGTCGAACTTGTCGGTGCCACGTTTAACGGACATGCCTCCTTTTCGACAATGATAGGAATATGGATATCGCTGTAATGCCCCAGTGTACTTTCAACACTCTTGCTCATCCCGATAAGCGGTATGTCGAAACGCTTGATATGCGGTAAAATAGAGCTGAGCTCCTCACTTTCGCCGCTGTAACTGATAGCGAGTACGATATCTTCTTGACCTATCATTCCAAGATCGCCATGCAGTGCTTCGGTTGGATGCAAAAAGAAGCTCGGTGTCCCCGTACTTGCCAAGGTAGCCGCGATTTTCGCCCCTATCAGCCCGCTCTTTCCTACACCCGTTACTATAAGCTTCCCCTTACAAGGAAGGATCATCTCAACCGCTTCTTTGAACTCTTCTCCGACATACTCTTTGGCATCCAAAAGAGTACGTGCTTCGATATCTAATGTCTCTTGTGCTATACTTTTATAATTCATAAAGAAGATTATATCCTATTTAAGGAAATTCCACTGCTATGTGGCAAATACGAAACGAACTTGATTTTTTGATTGTCAAAAACGCCTTGCTTGGTGTGCGTAATGCGATTATAGGTCAAATCATAGTTCTTTTTGTTTTTGCCTACTTCCTTTCTCCTTATATACCGAAACTCTATATGGTGGGGTGGCTGGGTATGCATCTTTTTGCCTATGCGGTACGTTACGGTTTGAACTTTTTCTACCAGCAACTCAGCCTTTCTAAAGAAAATTTCAAGATCGCCACCTTTTTGTTTCGTCTTTATATCGCCACTTTAGCGTTGACAAGTGTTTTATGGGGCAGCTCTATTCTCTTTTTCGGATATATTCCGCAAAACTACCATTTTCTACTCTACATGATCGCTTTTGGCTTCACTTTCGCCTCCGCTATGAGCATCGGACCGATTCGCAGCATGTATTTTGCCTATACCGTTCCCATGGATTTTGCAGTTATCTTTTATGTGATAGAAAAAGAGGATCCCGCATACCTCATAGTAATCCTCTTTATCCTGATGGCTTTTGTCTATTCCCTGTATGCTTCGAAAATCTACTACTCTGTCTACCACTCACTGATAAAAGAACGGCTTAACGCCGAAAAGGCACTGCAAAAAATAAAATATGAAAAACAGAAACAGGAGCAACAACTCAAAGCGATAGAGGAGATCGGCTTAGGCATTATCATAGTCGATAGCACGGACAAAATCATCGAAACAAACGCCTCCGTACGTCAATGGTTTGGACATGTCGAGTATCTTTTGTATGAAGAGTTTGTCGCCCGTAACATCCTCACTCAAGAGCATTACGGCTCTCATCTGAACATTCTGACCAAAAACGGAAAATCTTTTGAAATGAGTATCAAGACGATCGGCGATCTTCATAAAAACGGAGGACGTCTCATTCTTCTCAAAGACATCACGGAGGAGGTCAAAAACAAAAAAATCATACAAAAGATGGCCGAGCGCTACAAAGAACGTGCCGAAACAGACTCGCTTACAAAGATACTCAACAGAGAGAGTTTCATCACTCAGCTACAACATCTTGTTTACGAAGCGGACCGTTCCTTCTCCAAAACGGCACTGCTCTTTATTGATCTTGACAACTTCAAATCGATCAACGATACCTATGGACATAAAGCCGGTGATACCGTCCTCAAAATAGTCGCCAAACGCATTCGAAACAGCCTGCGCCAAAGCGATCTGCTTGGACGCTATGCAGGAGACGAATTTATCGTGGCACTTCGAAAAATCGGCAGCAAAGAGATGGCCGAAAATATTGTGACAAAACTTCTGTATGCCCTTTCACAGCCTATCTCGATTGAAAAGCATCCAACTCGACAAACGGAGCTTTATGTCACGGTCAGCATAGGCATCAGCATCTATCCGGACGATACCAAAGATATGGATCAACTCATCAGCAAAGCGGATCGTGCGATGTATACCATCAAAGCGAAAAACAAAAACGGCTATGAATTTTACAGTGAAAGGACATCATAATGCAGAATCTGTACGATGAAGTGGGATTCCTCGACCGTCGATGTTACGAAGAGTTTGCGTTAAACGAAGAGATACTTATGGAACATGCCGCCGACGGAATAGCGGATTTCATTCGGAGAAACTTCCAAAAAGGGAGTTCCATTCTTATCGCCACAGGCAGCGGAAACAACGGAGCCGACGGTATCACACTGGCAAGATTGCTCTATAAAGAGTACGAAGTAGCACTGTGGTTTGTCAAAGAGCCGAAAAGTCCGATGTGCCGTCTCCAGCATAAGCGTGCTCAAAAAACGGGCATCGAACCCATAAATATGCCTCAAAGCCGTTACGACATTGTCGTCGATGCCGTTTTAGGAACGGGGTTTGCGGGTGAGTTCAATGAAGAGCTTCGTCAAAAGATGCGACAACTCAACAGTACAAAAGGGTACAAAATCGCCTGCGATGTTCCAAGCGGCCTGCGCAAAGAAGGAACATGCGAACAAGACACATTTGTCGCCGAAACGACACTGACGATGGGTGCACTCAAAAAAGGGATGTTTCTCGACGAAGCGAAAGAGTATACAGGAAACATAAAGGTACTCGATCTTGGAGTCTCTCGCGTTATCTACGAAGTCCCAAGCAACTGGAAGCTCTTGGAACATACTGATATGATGCTCCCCTCCAGAGAGAAAAAGAACACCCACAAAGGAAGCTTCGGTCATACCGCAGTGATTGCCGGAGAAAAAGCGGGAGCCGCTATCCTCGCAGCTTCAAGCGCTCTGCGCATAGGCAGCGGACTGGTCACGCTCATAGAGTGCGAACCGCACATCATCCCCTATGAGCTGATGCGCTCAGAGCATCTTCCTGCAAACACAACCACTATAGCCGTAGGTATGGGACTGGGCACTATCTGGAGCGATGAAGAACTTGAAACTCTTTTGCGAAACAATCTGCCAATAGTAGCCGATGCCGACATCCTCTACACACAAAGAGTCAAAACTTTGCTAAAACGCGACAATATCGTCATCACACCCCACCCAAAAGAGTTTGTTGCACTTCTTAAACTCCTGAATCTCGCTCACATCGATACGCCAACCCTGCAAAAAAATCGCTTCAAATATGCAGAACTTTTCTGTAAAGCATATCCAAATGTCACACTGCTGCTTAAAGGTGCCAACGTCATCGTCGGAAAAAACAACGAATTTTTCATAAACGACAAAGGCAGCTCCAAGCTCGCAAAAGGCGGAAGCGGCGATGTGCTAAGCGGTATCGTCGCAGGGCTGCTCGCACAGGGCTACACCCCGCTTGAGGCGGCAACGAACGCTACGCTCATCCATACGAAACTTGCCGAACTGTATAACGGAAGCAGTTTCTCATTGACCCCCGCAAAGCTTATCGAAAAGATGGACAAATTAGGCGGCTGACTATGCTCAGCAGGTAAGTAATGAGAAAGAAATAATTGCATACCCACTACGTTTCACTCGTATTTGTATGTAAAGCCACGCAGTCGTAGTCATTCTATTTCAAGTCGATTTTCGTGCAAAGACGAGCGAAAATCATCTCACACATATAGGGCAGCAAGAAAAAGGCTTATCTGACGGTGTTAGATTTTCTCACCTTAGCTACGGTTATGCTTTCGAAAATCTGCCTTGCATCTATACCTTTTTACTGCGACATATCTTCTTGACATACGCAAAACTGACAACTTCCCTTATGAAACTATTCACAAGGAAATGCTTTCACGTTATGCATAAATGATTGTTACCAAATTGTTACCAAATTATATTATACTAACAAATATTTTTTATAAGGAAGAACTATGTGTTTTCTTCGCTTTTCCAAACTTGTTTTTTTCTTGAGTGCCATATTTTACACGCTATCTCTTGATGCATCGGAATTTCAATATGCAAAAGGAACGCTCGACATCAAAGGTGGATTTATCGGCTTGGATTCGAGTCTCGATGCCGACATCGACACCTATACGATAACGGAAAAACATAAAAACATATTTTCAAGCAATTGGTACTATCACTACGATATCACCTGGTACGACTCCGAAAAAATGGTCAATGCACAGCAGAGTTTCAACAACGCAAGCGGTACTCTCTTTGGATCGAACTACAATCCGACCGGGCTGATCCCCGCTATAAACTATAGACTGCAAGGCCTCGATGCCAATGTCGTCCTGGGACGGGATCTCTACCATAAAGACAAAAGAACATTTTTCGGTCTCGGTCTGGCGGTGGGGATCTCTCTGCCATGGATAGACAGCGAGAAGGACTCTTCCAATAACGACGATACGTCAGATACCATAATGAAACTAATGAAAAAGAGTAAAACGAAAATGTACACGTACAAGGTGGGGCCAAGCATCAACGCAAGCTATGCCTTCAGCAAATATTTGATGGCATACTGCAATGCGACGGTCGCCTATCAAAGCGGCTCTATCAAAAACGACTACATCCATGCGGATTTCAATGCAGAGGGTATTTTCCAGGAGTATGACGCCGGTATAAAGCTGCAGCCTTTCGCAGAAGATTTCAAAACGGGATTCATAACACTCTCTCCACGTATTTACGCCTCTTTCGGCTGGCGTTATGTCTCATGGAAACTCGAAGATGTCTCTTTGGATGTGACGGGAGCCGGTGCACCGCTGCCACCAAGCGATTTTGAAAGCTCCAGTTCGATGGGCTACTTGGGGATAGGATATGATTTCTTCTAACATTCTCAAAAAAAGTGCGCTCTTTTCTTTACTTTTGATTTTGACATCGTGCAGTGACAATGCAGTCGTACGGACAGACAAAAAGGAGCTCGAAAATGTCCACTGCATGAAACTGGTGATTTTTCCTCCCGATGCAATACTCAAAAGCGCAGCCGAAAAACTTTACGATTTTGACGAAAAATGTCCCTATACTCTTTCTCTGTCCCAAAAAAGCGGCATCACCTGCAACTCCAACTACAATGTCGACAAAAAAACACTCTCGACATTCCCCTCCGGCTACATTCGCATGGATCTCTCAAAAGGCTCCCAAAACATCTTCTCCTACTACAAAGATCTTACACACAAAGCCGATGAAGACGATGTGAAAGATGCTTTCGACGCTCTTAAAAAGAATTTGAAGTGAGCCTGAATGAAATTAATCTTATATTATTTTAAATATCATGCTCTATAATCTATATATTTTTTGACGGAAGGAACGGTTATGCAGTTTTTAGATGAAGATATTTACGAAGCGGTCAAGAACTATCTTCCCAAAGTAAGTGAGTACGTAAACTCTCACGGCGGCGATATCAAACTCCTTGGTGTCAAAGACGGCGTAGTCTATATAGAGCTCAGCGGTGCATGCGGCGGCTGTTCCATGAGTCTGATGACAACAAAAATGGTCGTACAAAGAAAACTCAGAGAACTGATACATCCCGAACTTGTCGTGGTCAATGTCGATGGAACGCCTGAAAATCAAATGCCCGAAGATGCGTATACAGGCCAACCGCAAAAGAACGCAGAACACATCCAAGAGAAAGAGAAAAAGGATGAAAAAGGACATGGAGTGCTTGAAAACATCAAACATATGGTAGGACTTTAGGGATTTTAAAAGCGGTTTCACGATAAGTGGATTATAAGCAATTTATGATATAAATATAGAAAAGTTAGAAGAGAGCAAAGTATGAGCGATACACTGAAAATAGGAAAATATGAACTGGGATCCCGACTCATTGTCGGCAGCGGAAAATACAAAGATTTCGAAACGACAAAAGAGGCGACGCTGGCTTCAGGCAGTGAGCTGATCACTGTAGCGGTGAGACGTCTGAACATCACCGACCCGAATAAAGAGAACCTTCGCGATACCTTCAAAGGAACGAACGTCAAGTTCCTCCCCAACTCCGCAGGATGTGTCACAGCCGAAGAGGCTATCACGACCTTCAGATTGACCCGTGAAGCAACCGGGATTGATCTCATCAAACTCGAAGTGATCGGCGATACGCAAAAAACACTCTATCCGGATGTCTTGGAAACCATAAAGGCATGTGAAGTGCTTGCCAAAGAGGGCTTTACGATTATGGCCTACACTTCCGACGATCCGATCATGGCAAGACGCCTCGAAGATGCGGGAGCACACGCCGTTATGCCGCTGGCAGCTCCCATAGGCAGCGGACTTGGTGTTCAAAACTCTTATAATGTGGTCTTTGTCAAAGAAGCCGTCAGCGTTCCCGTTATCGTCGATGCAGGGATAGGCTGTGCGAGCGACGCGGCCTATGCGATGGAGTTGGGTGCTGACGGTGTGCTGACCAATACCGCCATAGCACAGGCGCAAGATCCCATAGCGATGGCAAAAGCGATGAAAGCCGCCGTCGAAGCGGGACGTCTCAGTTACCTTGCAGGCCGCATCCCCAAAAAGCCGTATGCAACGGCAAGCTCACCGGTTGACGGGTTGATACAGTTCTGATGGATTATATGATGCATGCGGGGCTTCTTGCCCATAAATACCTTATCTACTCTTATATCGCCGTTTTGTTTTTTCATCTGTTCAAACTGCTGCGCGCTGATGACATCACAGCTTATAGAAAGTTTATGCTTATCTACAACCCGATGCTCACTCTTCCAACCCTGGGGGGCGTGCTGCTAAGCGGACTTGTGATGTTTACGGCGATCCACTTCGAGTTCAATGTCGCAACCTCCACAATGATAGTCGCTTCCATCGGTCTTGTCATCCATGAATTCAAGCGAGCCAGAGATCTCCGCTATACAACCAAAGAGGAGTTTGATGCATACAAAAAAAGAGCGATGCGTTATCTGCTTACCAATCTTGCTCTTGTCTTTGTCACCACATTCATAGGAGTGAAGTTTAGCTGATGATCTTTCTTTATAACGAAGATGCCGGCAAGGAGCTGCTCAAGCTTCGCGGCGAAGATCACAAATACCTCATCAAGGTCCGCCGTCACCAAAAAGGCGATACTTTGCATCTACGAAGCGAAAACGACCCCCACATCTTTCATACTTATATCATCACCGACATTACACCAAGAGAGCTCTATTTGAAACTGCAAAGCAGTGAGGAAAAAGCGATCCTGCCTCCAAGGAGGCTTCATATCGGCTGGTGTATGATCGATCCAAAAAGCATCGAAAAGGTGCTTCCCTCTCTCAACGAAATGGGTGTGGGCAAGATCAGCTTCATCTACTGCGCACGCAGTCAAAAAAACTTCAAACCCGACCTCAAACGACTCCACCGCATTTTGCGCTCCTCCAACCAGCAGTGTGGACGTAGCGATTTTATGGAGTTTGCGATCTACAACCGTCTTGAAGACTTTTTAAACGAATGTCCCGATCTCAAAATATTTGACTTTTGCGACAAAGTTTTAAAAGAGCGAAGTGATTTTGAAGATGTGCTCATAGGCTGTGAGGGTGGCTTCTCAAAAGAGGAGAAAAAGCTGCTTAGCTCCAAAGAGGTCTTCAGACTCGACACCCCGTTGGTACTGCGCAGCGAGAGTGCCGTCTGTGCGGTAGCGGCAAAGATACTCCTCTAATCCAGCCCCATTTTTGAAGGGTTGAGGATATTGTTGGGGTCAAACGCTTTTTTGATCGCTTTGAAAAGTGCCATCTCGGCATCAGTGAAAGCCATCTTCATGTAAGGCGCTTTGGCAAGCCCTATGCCGTGTTCGCCGCTGAGCGTTCCACCGAGATCAATGGTGGCTTGGAAAACCTCCTCGATCGCTTTGTAGCCTATCTCGACCTGTTTTGGATCGCTGCCATCGACCATCACGTTGGTATGGACGTTGCCATCCCCCGTATGACCGAAGCACGGGATCTTAATGTCGTATTTATCCGCTATGGCGTAAAACTTCTCCAACAACTCCGGAAGTGCCGAGCGCGGTACGGTGACATCTTCGTTGATCTTCTTACTGCCATACATCGTGATCGCCTGCGAAGCGTTCCGTCTGGCAAACCACAGGTCAGCAGCCTCTTTTTCGTCTTTTGCTATTTTGAACTCGTAGCAGCCGTTCTCCCGAAAAACTTTCTCGATCTGTGCAAGCTGGAAGTCGAGATCCTGCTCAAGATTGCCGTCCACATCGGTAACAAGCAGTGCTCCGGCATCCGTCGGCAGTCCCTTGTGGTAGGTCTCCTCAACCGCACGGATGGTGAGATTGTCCAAAAACTCCATCGCAACAGGAGTTACACCGCTTGCCATTGTCTTGTAAACCGCTTCCATTGCTTCTGTGACGCTTTTGAAGATACCCATCGCCGTTTTGGTGAGCTTTGGTTTTGGAATCAGCTTGAGCGTAATTTCGCTCAAAACCGCTAAAGTTCCTTCACTCCCTACCAAAATACCCGGGATGTTGTATCCCGCCACATCCTTGATGGTGCGCTTCCCGGCACGGATAACTTCACCGTTTGGCAACACTGCACGGATCGCCATAACGTAATCTTTGGTGATACCGTATTTCGCCGCGCGCATCCCACCGGCATTTTCGCTGACGTTTCCGCCTATCGTAGAGTACTCTTGACTTGCAGGATCTGGTGGATAGAACAATCCTACCTCTTCGACGGCTTTTTGAAGATCTTTGTTGATCACTCCCGGCTGCACCACGGCAACCATGTTTTTCATATCGATCTCTAAAATTTTATTCATATGTTTCTCAAAAGCAAGCACGATCCCGCCCTTGCTCGGCAGTGCACCGCCCGTAAAGCCGCTGCCCGCCCCTCGCGGCACGATGATAATGCCGTGCTCGTTGCAGTAGTGCAAAACCGCTGCGATATCCTCTTCGTTTCGCGGAAACACCACTGCATCCGGCTCAAAATGATTGCGCGTCGCATCGTAGGAGTAAGCGATCATATGCGCTTTGTCATCATGGACATTTTCTTCACCAAGCAGTTGTTTGAAATGTTGTATATGCGTTTTGTCTATCATTTTTTTTCTCCAAGACCAAGCTTTTTAGCAAGCTTGGTGACATTGTTTTCAGTTGAGCTCTCTATGCTTTTTATAAGTGTTTCATTGTCAGGGTTGTACCGGTAAAGCAGCTCATAGTAGTATGGCTCATAATCTTTCAATCTTCCGCTCCCCGCACCAAACCAGTTGGCTTCGATTTTTTCGACCCTGCTGTAGAAAGGAAGCTTTTTACTCTTTTCTCGCAACGGAGCGTTTTGAACGTTGAGAATCTTAAAAGACTGGCAGTCTAAGGTATAAAGCTTCTGTTCAAGATAGAGAAATAGCAATCCCGTTGTGACATTATTACAAAATCCGCTGAAATCCTCTTTGAGCGGTGTTGGATGTCCATGGTAAGAAAGCAGTGTCGCAAAAACGTCCGGATGGACGAAAGTCTCATCTTTCATAGAACGTGTCAGCGTATAGTATATCTCTTCATTTGGGGCTATGAGCAGACCTCTGTCATACCCATAAGCCAAAATCACCTTGTCTCCCGCCTTGGGTTTGAGTTTGAGAGTCGGAAGATTGTTGTTGCGAAAGAGCGTATAGGGGGCAAGCCTGAGTGTCGCTCTTTTTTGTCCTTTCTCAAACGAAACAACCGTTGCGGCAGCTATGATCATACTGTGGTCCGCAGCCAGCTTGCGCACAACGAAACCGCTGATACCGACATCCGCTTTAGGTATGGAGATAGTCGCTTCATCTCCTTTGACAACGGTGAGTCTGCTCTCTACATAGGCGCCAAAGAGTGCCAGTTTCATACAAATAAGAAAAAGTATATATCTCATCTACTCACTTTTCATTTTTTTGACGCTATTATAACAAATAAGTTATACACTAAGCTATTTTTTGCTAATCTACCAAACAATTTAACTTTCGGATAATAATCGATGAAATTTCTCATACTTTTTTTCTTGCTTCTCTCGGCTCTCTATGCGGCACATGTGGAAAATTACCGCTGGAAAAACAACGAAACCTATCTGCTCTTTTTAAAGCGTCTTCATCTACCGCAAAAGAGTCTCTACTATGACCTCGACAAAGAGGATCAGAAGATGACCGAGGACATCCGCAGCGGCTTCAACTACCAGATCCTCTACAACGACCAAGACGGCTCGATCGAGCAGCTGCTTATCCCGATCAACGACGAACTGCAAATTCACATTTATCATGATAAAAAAGGAAAATATCGGTTCGAGACGATCCCGATTGTTAGCAGCACAAAAACAAAAGCCTTTATGCTAAGCATCGAGCGCTCCCCCTACTACGACATCATCAAAAAAACCGGCTCAAAGAAGCTCGCAACAATCTTCATGCAAGGCTACAAACACTCGCTTGACTTTAAAAACGGGATCCGCAAAGGAGACAGACTGGCGATGATCTATGAGCAGAAATACCGTCTCTCACGCCCTTTTTCGATGCCTACACTCAAAGCCTCCGTCATCGAACTTCACAAAAAGAAGCACTTTATCTACCTTAACAGCGATGATCGCTACTACGACGAAAAGGGCAAACAGATAGAGGGTTTCTTGCTTGCACGACCGATCCCCGGTGCGCGCATCACCTCTCGCTTCACCCGCAAACGGTGGCATCCGATCTTGCACAAGTACCGCGCACATCTCGGCGTGGACTTTGGAGCCAGAGCCGGTACGCCGATCCATGCAGCAGGAAGTGGACGCATCATCTTTGCAGGACGCACACGCGGGTATGGCAACCTCATCAAGATACGCCACAAAGACGGCTATGTCACCCTCTATGCCCATCAGCGCAAATTCCGCCGCGGCATCCACAGAGGCAAATATGTCAAAAAGGGGCAGATCATCGGTTATGTCGGCTCGACGGGACTTTCAACTGGACCGCATCTACATTTTGGTCTGTATAAAAACGGCCGTGCCATCAACCCGCTACGTGTCGTACAGGTCACGGTCAAGCAGCTTCGAGGCAAAAGTTTGCGCGCCTTCAGACAGCTCAAAGCCAACTACGACCAGAGTCTTCTGCTGCATCTACAAAATGAAACCCCATTTCAAAATGAGCCGAAGTTCGAACGACTTTGCTACTGTTTTGACAGAAACGCCAAAAACATCATGACAAAAGCCAAAAACAATGAAACAAGTACACATTGACGAAATCATCCCGTTAGAAGATCCCAAGTTCATAACCCCTGTTCGCATCAACTACACCCAAAACGGCAGAAAAAAGAGCTGGGAGGCCATCAAAAGCCACAACAGTGTCGCCGTTTTGCTCTACCACAAAGAAAAAGATGCCTTTTTGCTTGTTAGGCAGCTGCGTGTTACCACACTGCTTAACAACGAAGAGGACGACGGATATACGTACGAACTTTGCGCCGGTATCGTCGACAAAGATCTACCCCTTAAGCAGATCGCCAAAGAGGAGATATACGAAGAGTGTGGCTACGATGTGCCTTTAGAACAGATCAAACGTGTCACCTCCTACTACACAAGCGTAGGTTTCAGCGGAGCGAAGCAGACGATGTACTACGCCGAGATCGACGAGAGTATGTATGCCCATGAGGGCGGAGGGATAGAAGATGAAGAGATAGAGCTCTTTTTCCTCCCTATTAGCGATGCAAAAACTTTCATGTTCAATGAGAGCTACAAAAAGACGCCGGGGCTTATCATGGCATTTTACTGGTTTTTCGACGACATAAAGAGCGAAAAATGAAAATATTGAAAGTGATACACGGCTTCCCGCCGGATTATATGGCGGGAAGTGAAGTGTACTCCTACCATCTTACCAAAGAACTGCGAAGGAGTCAAAATGTCGATGTTTCCGTTTTTACACGCGTGGAAAACGAATTTGACGAAGCGTATAAAGTTTATGACGAAAATATCGACGGCATACGGATCAGGAGAGTGAACAAACCCAAACGGGATTATCTGTATGAGGAGAAATTTTTCGACAATGCCATAGATACGCTTTTCGAGAAGTATTTGTCGCAAGTAAAACCCGATATAGTGCACATAGGGCATTTGAGCCATCTTTCCACAAACATCGTACATATCGCCAAATCATACGGGATTCCCGTAGTTTACACCATCCACGACTTTTGGTTGTTCTGCGTAAAAGGACAGATGATAAACTATAAAGGAGATATCTGCGAATCCCCTTCAACAGAAAGATGCATGGTCTGTTCAGGAAATTTCATGGTGAGCAGACAAGCCGTCGAAAATGTTTTTGCGCATATGCGACGAGTGATCGATATGATCGACATCTTCACCTCTCCCTCCCATACGTTGAAAAATTTTTTCATAAAGCAGGGGGTTTTGGAAAATAAAATCAAATATCTCAAATACGGCTTCGATAAAACCAAGATCAAATACAAAAAGAGAGTTTTCGACAAAAACTCCAAAATAAGATTTGGATTTATGGGAAGAGTTATCCCGACAAAAGGGATCAGGGTTTTGGTAGAAGCGTTTGAGGATTTAACCGACGAGAAACTGCATATCTACGGCAGTATCGGTTCTCAAAAAAGATTTTTGGAAAGGGAGAACATCGTTTTCGAAGACGCTTACGACAACGACGATATCGATGCGGTACTGCAAAATATCGATCTTTTGATAGTTCCCTCCATTTGGTACGAAAACTCCCCTTTGGTGATCCAAGAAGCTTTTTTGGCGGGAGTCGGAGTCGTGACATCCGACATAGGCGGAATGGCCGAGCTGGTCGAAGACGGAATGAACGGATTCACTTTCAAAGCGGGCGATAGCGAAGATTTGAAAAGAGTACTTTTGAAAATAACAAACGACCCCACGGTTCTAAACACCCTGCAAACGAGCAGAAATGCCGTTGTGGATATCAAAGAAGATGCACGAAAGATGCTCGAACTCTATGAAAGTTTACTACGATGAAATTACAGCGCTTAACGATAGACACCAATCCCGACGAGTGCAATCTCCACTGCATCATGTGCGATACACACAGCGTTTACAATACCCAAAAACACACTCGAAAGTCGATGAGCAAAGAGCTGCTGGAGAGAATCCTCGATGAAGCGATCTCTCTGAAGCTGGATGAAATCATACCTTCCACCATGGGAGAACCCCTTGTCTACAAGCATTTCGGTCTGTTTATCGAAAAACTCAAAAAAACCAAAACCAGACTCAATCTCACGACCAACGGAACTTTTCCCATTTTCGGAATCGAAAAATGGGCACAACTGCTGCTACCCGTTTTAAGCGACATAAAAATCTCCATAAACGGCATCGATCCGCAAGTGAACGAAAGGATCATGAGAAATGACGATACGCTTGAAAAAATAGAAAATATCAAAAAATTCACACTCCTTCGAGATAAGATCAATCCCAATGCGACGATCACACTCCAAGTCACGTTTTTACAATCAAATCTGAACTCGTTGGAAGAGATTATTCAATTCGCCGTAGAAAACGGTATCGACAGGGTCAAAGGGCATCATCTTTGGGTCACGTACGACGAAATACGCTCCGAATCGTTGCAAACGACTTCCAATCTGGCAAACTGGAACGATTTCATAGAAAAGATAGAAAAATACAAATCTCGGATAAAACTGGTCAATTTCGAAAAGATCGAGCGCAATGAGGGTAAAGTTCCACCGAACTATATCTGCCCTTTTTTGGGAAAAGAGCTATGGATCGACCATGAAGGCAACTTCAATATCTGTTGTGCACCTTCTGACAAAAGAGTCTCTTTGGGAGATTTCGGCAACATTAAAGACAGCGGCATCGAAGATGTTTTTCATTCGCAACGCTATTTGGATTTGGTCAAAAATTACAAACAAAAAGAGATTTGCCAAAACTGTTCGTTAAGGATACCCAGATGATCACTCTCTCGTTGGATGAAACGCACCATATAAAAGAGGGTAAACCTTTATATGATACGAGATACAAAAAAGTCATGAGCTTTCATGAAGGTATCGCACCCGTAGAAGGGAACGAGAAGGCTTTTTTCATAGATATGCACAATAATCGACTTTTCAACCGTTTTTTTGAAAAAGCTTACGGCTTCTATGAAGGAAAAGCCGCCGTCAAAGAGAAAGAGGGATGGTTTCATATAGATACAAACGGGAACGATGTCTATAGTGAGCGATACGCCTGGACGGGCAACTACAATGAAGAGAGATGCATAGTCAGAGATTTCGAAGGAAACTATTTTCATATCGACGAAACCGGCAAAAGAGTATATGAACAAAATTACAGCTACGGAGGCGATTTCAAATACGGCATCGCGGTGATCGTGAATGAAAGCGGCAAATCGACGCATATCGACCGCAACGGCAAGCTGCTACACTGCAAGTATTTTGATGAATTAAATATCTTCCATAAAGGATTCGCGGTAGCCAAAGACGAAAAAGGGTATTTTCATATCGATAAAACGGGAAAAGCGCTTTACCCGCAAAGATACCGCAAACTCGAAGATTTCTATAACGGACGGGCTCTGGCTACGACGTTCCAGGGCAATAAAATCGTGCTCAACGAATCCGATTTCAGCGAAATCGAACTCACTAAACCCCAAATCGACAAAAACGAAATATTAAACGAGGCGTTCGGCTATTTCAACTATCAAATCCTGTTTGCGATTTTAAAGCTGGATATTTTAAAAAATATAAAAAATTTCGATCGTTTGGATCTGCCTGAAATCTCCAAAAAGCTCATTTTTCGATGGCTTGTATCTAAAAAGCTGATAGATCGCGATTATCGTCTGACTCCCCTTGGAAAAGTGATAGAACGAGAATTGAAAGATATTATCCTGTATTGGAGAGATTTGCCGTTTAAGACATCGGCATATATGACGGAGTCTTTAAAGCAAGGCGACGAGTTTTTTTCAAAGTTGTACGGAAAAGAGTTTTTCATTTTTATAGAAGAGGACCAAGAAGCCAATGCTCTGTTTCAAAAAATAAGCGCCTACTACACCGACGACTATGACCGACTTTTGCCCTATCTGCATCTGACAAACGAAACGGTGTGCGATATCGGCGGAGGCAATGAAAAACTGGCACAAAAGATACGAAAACTTTATCCGAACGTCACAATGACGATAGCGGACAAATTCGTAAAGACAGAAGATGGTTTTCGTAAAAAAATCAATTTTTTCGAACCTTTCGATATACAATGTGACATCTTCGTCATGAGCAGAGTCCTCCATGACTGGAACGATGAAAAAGCGCTGTTGATACTGAGAAATCTCTCTAAAAATATGGATGCCGATACGGTGCTGTATCTTTTTGAGACCATCGTTCCCGACGATTATCGTGATAGAGGTATAACACTCTCTTTTCATCTGCTGAATTTTCTTGGAGGCTATGAAAGAACATTGGACGATTTTAAAAATTTACTCGATCGCGCCCGTTTAAAAATCGTAAAAACACAGACCGAAAATCTGATTTCACTGATACAAGTAGTAAAAAAATGATCTATCTGATTCGACATGCGGAAAAAAAGAGCACTTTGCCGGACTCCGGATTGACACGACGGGGGATTTTGGATTGCAGATCGTATGCCGACAGCCTGGTCCAAAACGGTATAAAACTGGATCGTATAATCACCAGTCCCATACAAAGATGTGTGCAAACAGCTTCCGAAATTGCGTATATACACGGTATTGGTATTGAAAAGTCCGACTTTTTAGGGGATCCCGGTGTTTTTGTAACGGATGACAAGATCGCAGGTGAAATCTTCAACCGATACAAACTGGTCGATATCATAAACATGCAGCTTACTCACAAAAGTTTAAACGGCTTTGCACCTTTGAAAACCGGCAGCTTGAAATTACTCGAATTCATGTCGCATTATCGAGAAAGCAATGTTTTGATGATCTCGCATGACGCCATCATTATGCCTTTTGTATGCCATTTTTCAAAAATTAAAAAAATACAAGAGAAAGATATAGTAAACTATCTCGATGGATATCGTATTTTATTGCAAGACAATAAGTGTACGATACGAAAGATATCACAAAGAGCGTAAAGTATGGCAAAGAAGAAAAAAAGCATTGACTTCGCAGATAAAGAGATATATTTTGAACTGGAACAGGAGCGCTACAGGGTGATGCGCTTTTATCCTTCAAACATGACGGTGGATGTGACACGGTATATCGAAGGCAAAAAGAGCGGTCAGACAAACCTCGCGTTTGCCCACCTGCCAAAAGCGGTCAAACAGCTTATAAAACCGAAGTAGGCGAAGATGTTGGAGAGAATCGGAGAGAAAACACTCTCAAGTCTGTCTTCTATCTTTGACGTTCTGCGCTTTATCTTTCTCTGTCTTGTCCATATCCTGCTCCCCTCTTCTTATAACCCCGCGATGATTATGGTGCTTGTAAAGCAGATTTACTTTACAGCTGTGGGGATCTTGCCGCTCTTTTTCTTTATGTCGGTAATCTTTGGCAGTATTATTATCGGGGTAGTCATCTCGTTAGCGATGCAGTATGGTCTGCAAGAAAACATCGGCTCCATTCTTGTCAGCTTCAGTGTGGATGAGTTCGCTCCTTTCTTCACCGCCCTGCTTATCTCGCTTCGCTCCTCTACTGCCGTCAATACCGAGATAGCCACGATGAAGGTCAACCACGAACTCGACACACTCAGGGAGTATCGCATCGATTTGATCGATTATCTTTTCGTGCCGCGTATCATCAGCGGGATAGTGAGTGTAACTTCGCTCTCCATCCTCTTTGCCATCATCATGCTTGCAAGCGGCTATATTGTCGCACTCTTTATGATGGGGATGGATCTGCATACCTACAAGATGCTGCTACTCCAAGCCATCGAGCCAAAAGATCTCATCGTCCTGATCTCCAAAGGGGTGGCCTTTGGATTTGTGACGATGGTCATCCCCATCTACAGTGGGCTTCATGCCTTTGACAGCTACACAGCCATCCCCATCTCCGTCCTCAACGGGATGGTCAAGCTCTTTATCGCAATCTTTGTTATCGAGGTGACATCATTACTACTGCAGTCTCTGTAAAACTCTTCGCTCGCTATGAGGAGATCGCCCCCTATATCCAAAACGACCGGAAGCATATCCTCATCAGCGAAAAAACCCCCCTGCTTTCCAATCTTGATATGAAAGAGAACATCGCCCTTATAAAAGAGGTCCATCATAAAAAACCACGTGATGCCGCCGAAACGGAAGCAAGAGAACTGCTTGAGAAGCTCGGTGTCGGGCATGTCGCAGATCTTCGCAGCAACCGCTGCAGCAAAGAGGAGCTCTTTTATGTCATGACAGTACGCGCCTTGATGTGTGATGTGGAGAGAGTGTTTATCAAAACACCGCTGCATCTTTTGGAAAATCTCGCCAATATCTGCACGATCATCCAAAATATAGAAAAGTTACATCCAAACAAAGGTATAATAATACTCGATACAAAAGCGAACCTGCATCACTACAAGGAGTGTGGATGTCCTATAGCAGAATGAAAACCGCTGTCGGTCTCTTTGTAGTTGTCTTTCTTGTAAGTCTGCTGGCCTTTACCTACTTTCTGCTCGATGCCAAAGGAGTGTTTGAGAAGCATTACCGCTACTATTTCGTTACCGACTCCGCTTCATCGCTCTCCATAGGGATGCCTGTAAAATTCTCCGGATTTACCATCGGTTCGGTAGAAAAGATGGAACTTCAGGATGACGGTCATGTCAAAACGATTTTCTCCGTCAATGCGAAAAACAGAAAGTGGATCAACCGCTACACCTATCTGTTGCTGAAAAAACCGCTGCTTGGCTCACCGCATATCGAGGTACTGGCCACAAACGGTATCGAACCGCTCAAGCCAAACGCAAAACTTCCTATCATCATTACCGATGATATCAACGACCTTGTGACCAAATTCGAGCCGGTGGTGGATAAGCTGCTGCATATCATCACCAACATTCAGACCATAACCGACACGATGGCGGATGCCAACTCATCGCTCAACAAAACGATGGAAAATCTCGAACTCTTTAGCGACAAGCTCGCTCACAGCGACTCGCTGCTGACAAGCATCATAGGCGATAAAAACGCTACAAAAAGCATCATCGACTCAATCCAGACAACGAACCAAATTCTCAAAGATGTCCAAAACACCACACATGCTCTCCACAGCGACATCATCCAACCGACATCGCAAACGATCAAAACACTCCATTCCATCCTGATCGATGTAAACCAAAAGCTCAAAACGCTCCAGCCGCTTGTACAAACCATCGGCAAATCGGACAAAGACATCGAGGCACTCCAAGAGAGTATCCAGACAACGATAGAGAAGACCAACCAGCTTATGGAAAAACTCGATGCCGTTTTGATTGAGAAGAAAAGCAAGGAGGTACAGCTCCCATGATACGCTCATTTATCCTGCTTCTTGCTCTGCTTTTTGGCGGCTGCAGCTTCAAAAGCGAGCCCAATCTCTGGGAGTACAAGAGTGCGCAAAGTTTTGAAAGCTACAAACAGAACTTCCTCAAAGGCAACGACCTTCTAGCCAGGCACGATCTCACTCAAGCGATCAAACATGCCAAAAGCAGCGCCGATCTCTCGCAACTTGCTTCGATCTACCTTGGCAAATGCGCCTTGAACAAAGCTGTAGGCATAGAAGATCAGTGTCAAGAATACGAAAAGATAGCAGACCTCATCACCTGCCCAAAACTGCAAAACTACTACCGCTTTTTACAAAAAGATCTCACCCATCTCGATGTTAAGTATCTCCCCACACGCTACCAGGATTTCGCCTCCTTGCTCAAAAGCGGCAATCTACAAAAAGCCAATGCCAAGCTCCAGCAGATGGAAAATCCCGTATCGATGATGCTTGCACTTGCACTGCTTGGCAAGAACGCCACCAAAGAGAGTATAGAAGCCACACTGCAAAAGGCATCTTACTACGGATACAAAAAAGAGGTACTGCATCTGCTACAGGAGCTGAAAACGAGAGAGGATGATCCAAACAAAAAAGCGAAACTACAAAAAAAGATGGATATTTTGACAAAGTAGAGCCTTTGTCACAAGAACAAAGACCATACAAGGAGAATCGTGCTAAAATTGTACAAAACAAGTGTTACAGAAACGTTAACAGGAGGGTATCATGATAAAATGTAACTCACTCGAAGAGTTGAGAAAAGAGGTAGACAAGATCGATGAGCAACTCGTCGAACTCATCGCCAAGCGAAACGCCTACATCAAACAGGCAGCCAAATTCAAAACAAGCATCGACGACGTCAAGTCACCCGAACGCATCGAGCAGGTGATGCAAAACGCCCGTAAAAAAGCGATCGAACTCGGCGTCAATCCCAACATGATCGAAGATCTCTTCAAGATTATGATCGATGAGATGGTAGAGACCGAGATAGCGGAGTTCCGTAACGGAGGGAATTTTTAGTCCCCTTTTTTGTATGTTCCCATAAGCTCCGCGGCCTGAAGGACATGCCCTTGCATCGCCGCTTCAACCTCTGCTTTGGTAGGGATATGTGGAAACTCCAAGGATGTATCGAGCACATAGAGCTTGAAAAAGTAACGATGTCTGCCTATCGGTGGACATGGACCGCCATAGCCTGTGCGCTTCCAGTCATTCAGCCCCTCTTTGCTTCCCGATGGAAGATAATGGATCCCTTCTCCAAACCCATGGACAGTTGGAGGGATGTTATACACAACCCAGTGTACCCACGTCATCTTAGGTGCTTTTGGATCGGGAGCGTCAGGATCATCGACGATAAGCACCAATGATTTCGCTTTTGCACTCACCCCGCTCCACTCAAGCGGCGGACTGATATCGGCACCCTCACAGGTGTACTTAGCGGGGATGACACCACCCTCTTCAAACGCGGGCGAATATATATGCAACGCCATTCTCTCACCTCCTGCCAAAAAAGATGTCAACATAACCAAAACAAAAAGAAACTTTCCCATACCGATATTATAGCACTTTCATTCTTTCGTAACATTCAAATCAAACTTCGCCACTTGAAAATACTGAACACCATTTGATGCATTGATCTCGATACCTCTGTAAAGTCCCTCCTGATCAGGTATACCGCTTAACTCTCCATTTGTCGATGCGAAACTCGCCCACGATGGTTTGTTGGCTATCGTATAGGTTAATGTAGTATCATTAAGTTCCGGATTGTAACTATAAAGACTGTTTACTTTTGCCCTTGTTATCGGTCTGTTTGCCTGTACTACTTTCATCCTATCGACCAGAAGCACTCCGCTGCCATCGATCACCTCGACACCCATCTCGATATCGGCATAGTAAAGATCGGGAATATCGCTGACATTATGCTCGTACAAAAAGTTCATAAATGCATTTGGATGGAGCTTGAGCGATTGAATCTTTTTGTGTGTCACGAAGTTGAAGAACTGCCTTTTGTTCACTCCTGATGGTGCATCTTTGTAGAGATCGTAATCGATACCATCGATAACGACATCCTTCATCCAAGCATTATGCGGGTGAAATCCATCCGGGTCCAGGCGCACCATGATCTCGTACTTGATGTTCTCCATCGAGGTATTTTCATCCAGATGCAGCCACCACTCCGGCGCAATGTTGTAATTCTTTGTAAAATTGATGTCTCTGTAAGCGATATCGACGAAGACCTCTTTGAGCTTACTTACCTTGATCGGCCAACCACTCTCAGGATTGTGCTGAGAACGAAACTTCTTGCCGTATATCACTTCCGGATACCCTTTGACACCTCCTTTTCCGTAAGGCCATCCCCAGTAAAATCCTCCTTTGAAAGTACCGTTCTCGTCCAGATAACTAAAAGCACACTGAATCCAGTCCTGATCTTCGGGAATCTGTGTTCTGCCCCATGTGTTATTGTTGTAGGTATATCCATCAATTCTTATACTCCAGAAGTTCTCACACTCTCTCTCTTGCACATTGAGCCCTTCGACAAGTATCTGAGGAGATACGACACGGACTATTCTCTCTTTGGTCGCTTTATTGCCAGAGGAATCCGTGGCAGAGTAGCGTATGCTGTAGTCTCCCATCTTCGCCGTATCGACATCTCCTTCAATCTCTACAGAAAGGTTGCCATCCTCAACATCGAAAGCCTCTGCCCCTAGTTCCTTATAATCGTTCCCCAATATTACATCCACTTCTTTGCCGCCTACAAGCGTTATAGTCGGTGGTGCATCGATCGGCTCGTTTGTACCGCTCTGTTTTGAGTCGCTACAACCTGTAAAAAACACCATACCCATAACAAGTAAGATCCAAATTTTCATAGCGACTCCTCCCCTCCCCGTTATAACACTTTTAAAGTTCTATCTGTAAAGCGACGGGGCAATGATCACTCCCCACAATCTCACTGAGTATCTCCGCATCTTCGATCTGCTCTTTGAGATCGTTACTGACAAAAAAGTAATCAATTCGCCAGCCCGCGTTGGTTTTTCTGGCATTGAACTTGTATGACCACCATGTATACTGATGCTCTACATCTCCGTGTATAAAGCGGAAGGTATCGATATATCCATCCTCTACACATCGATCGAGAATGGCACGCTCTATGGGCAAAAAGCCAGAGGTGTTTTCGTTAGCTTTTGGGCGCTTGAGATCGATAGGCCTGTGTGCGATGTTAAAGTCTCCACAGACGATGATCGACTTCCCCTCTTTTGTAAGCTCACTGCAGTAAGCCATAAACCGCTCGTAAAAGGAAAGTTTGTACTGCAACCTCTCTTCGCTCATCTGTCCGTTTGGAAAATAGACATTGAAAAACGCTATCTCTTTGCCTGCAGTTTGAAAATGCAGCTCGTTGATGCGCCCCTCTTTGAGCGTATCGATATGCTCACCCTTCCCCACAAAAACAGGATCGAGATCACAAAACGTCGCTACTCCGTGACGGCCTGCTACCGTCCCAGAGTTGATATAAAGATGTTTGAATTTTTTCTCAAAAAGATTTTCGGGCATCTGTTCCGGCTTTGCCTTGATCTCCTGAAGCGCGAGCAGATCAACCTGCTGTGTATCTACCCATTTGAGTGCCTCTTTGCGCTCTATAGCACGTATACCGTTGACATTCCAGGAGAGAAGTCTGTATATTTTCATTATGACAACCTAAAAAAAGATGATACATAATACAAAAAAAACATATAAAAGAAAGTTAGAAAGCAAGAGAAGAACAAAGAACTCCCAAAAGGGAGCACTTCTTATTTATAACGGTAAGTTATACGACCCTTATCGAGTGAGTAAGGAGTCAGCTCTAGCTTGACTCTGTCTCCAGGGAGGATCTTGATGTAGTGCATACGCATCTTTCCAGCGATATGACACAAAACGACATGCCCGTTGTCGAGTTCCACTCGAAAAGTTGCATTGGGCAAAGCCTCGATGATCTTACCATCTACTTCAATTACATCAGATTTAGCCATGTTGTAATCCTTATACCTTAGATAAAATTTCAGCTTTACCGTTTATAACCGCAACGGTATGCTCATAGTGTGAACCGCGTAGACCGTCGGCACTGACAACATCCCAGCCGTTATCAAGGATAACGGGCTTTCCATCTTTTTGGCATATCATCGGCTCAAGACAGAAAACCATCCCGTTTTTTATCTTTGGGCCCGCCTTTGGGTTGGGTGCGTCGAGATAGTTTGGGATTTCGGGCTCTTCATGCGGCTTCTTGCCGATGCCATGACCACAGAAATTACGAAGCGGAACGTAGCCGCGCTCAAGTATAAACTGCTCCATCAAATAAGAGAGCTCTTTAAAGCGCATTCCCTGTTTAATGTTTTCTATCGCATAGTAGAGTGTATCCTTCGCGCAGGCTATAAGATCTTCGTCCTCTTTGGATATATTGCCGACACCCATCGTTATGGCAGCATCACCAAACCATCCATCTTTCTCTGTCCCGATATCATACCCGATTACATCCCCCTCTTGCAGTTTATAATCGCTTGGAATACCATGGATGATAACTTCATTGAGAGATGTACAAACGGAGTTAGGAAAGCCGTAGAGACCTTTGAAGGATGGCTTTGCACCCTGACTTCGGATATAATCCTCAGCCATAGCATCCATCTCTTTTAAGGTCATACCGGGTTTTGTATTTTCTCGAAGAAGTTCGAGGGCCCCCGCAACAATGCGGTTTGCCTCGCGAAGTTTTTCTATTTCTGCAGGTTTACGAAGTGCAATGGCCATCGTTACAGACCAACCGCACTGAGTGTTTCGTATTTGCTCATATATATCTGAGCCTCTATTCTTCTCATTGTATCAAGCGCAACTTGAACGACGATCAAAACAGCCGTGCCTCCAAAAAAGAACGGAACCCCCATCGCTTTAATAATGACAAACGGTACGACCGCTACCAAACCAAGATAGAGGGCACCTGTAACTGTCAAGCGGCTTGCGACTTCGTTGAGAAACTCTTTTGTCGCTTCACCTGTTCTAATCCCCGGAATGAATCCGCCCTGTCGTTTGAGATTGTCCGCAATATCTTTTGCATTGAATGTTATCGAAGCGTAAAAGAAAGCAAAAAAGACAACGAACGCAAAATCGAGAATATTGAAAACATATCCTCCCGGATGGAGAATATCGGCTATCTTTTGTACGTATGGATTCGTACTGCTTGAGAGCAGTGTCATCGGGAACATAAGGATTGCACTTGCGAAAATGACCGGGATAACACCGGAGAGGTTGACTTTGACAGGAATGTAGTTCATCACCCTCTTGTTCTGATTTTGCATAATGGTCTTTTTCGCATAGGTCACCGGAATGCGTCGCTCACCAAGCTCGACATAGATGATTATGCCGATAGTGACAACGATAAGTGCAATGATCGCTATTACGGTCAAGAAACTCATCGCTCCAGTGTTGACCATAGAGACTGTCTTACCGATTGCGCTCGGAATAGCCGAGACGATACCCGCAAAAATGATTAGTGAGATACCGTTGCCTATACCGTTTTGCGTGATCTGCTCACCGATCCACATTAGCAGCATCGTTCCCGCAAGCATCGAGATCGCAGCCAACGTCACGAATGTCGTATGATCGACAAGGATCGCGCTTGTTCCATGAGGGCCGTTTAGACTCTGCAGTCCTACACTCACTCCTATCGCCTGCACAAGCGTAATAGCAATTGTCGCATAACGGATAATCTGCATATACTTCACCATACCGTCACGCTCTTTTTTCATTTGAGCAAGATTTGGAAAAGTAGCTGCAAGAAGTTCCATAATGATAGATGCGGTGATATAAGGCATGATACCGAGTGAAATGATAGAAAGACGCTTGACCGCGTTGCCGCTGAACATATTGAAAAGCCCCAACGCATCGCTGTTATGCTTGTCGAAGAAAGATGCAATCACACTTGCATCGACTCCGGGTACTGGCACATAGGCCAGCATTCGGTAGAGGAACAGAAATCCAATCGTAATAAGAATCTTATTTACAAGACTTTTACTCACGACTATTTACCTGAAGTAGTTACATTCTCATCTTTGATCTTCGCTGCGAGATCTTTCGCACCAGTACCAATGAGTTTTACTTTTGTAACACTGTTTGCGATCTTGTGAACGCTTCTGATGCTCTCCATCGTGATCTCGTCAAGCTCGGCTACTGCTTTGACTTTTGCGATGTTGATCACATACGGCTTGACAACTTTGGAGTGGAAACCGACTTTTGGAAGGCGCTTCGCAAGCGGCTGCTGTCCACCCTCGAAGTTTCTCTTTCTTTTGTAACCAGTTCTGGATTTTTGACCCTTTTGACCACGAGTTGCAGTCTTGCCCATTCCAGAACCCTGTCCGCGCCCTACTCTCTTTTTAGAGTGTGTAGAACCCGCTGCCGGAGTTAGATTTTCTATACCCATTGCTTATCCTTTTATTCTTGAAAGTGCTTCGATAGTCGCACGAACCAAAGTGTTTGGGTTGTTCGAACCGATCGACTTTGTAAGAACATCCTGGAAACCTGCAAGCTCCAAGACAGGTCTCGCGGCACCACCGGCGATAAGACCTGTACCCTCAGATGCAGGCTTGATAAGGATACGGCTTGCGTTGAACTTGTGCTCGATGTCATGAGCGACAGTCGTTCCCTTGATGCTAACGGTTGTCAGGTTTTTAAACGCATCGTCAACCGCTTTCTTGATCGCATCTGGAACCTCTTTGGCTTTACCAAATCCGTATCCTACTGTTCCTTTTTTGTTACCGACAACGACAAGCGCAGTAAAACGAAATCTTCTACCACCCTTGACAACTTTGGTAACACGGCCTATGTTAACAATAGTCTCTTCAAACTCTTCTCTATTGATTTCCATTGTGTCCCCTAAAACTTGATTTCGTTTGCACGAAGTGCATCACCAAACGCGGCGATTACGCCGTGGTATTGGTATCCGTTACGATCAAATACGATTTGCTCGATATTTTTCTCTTTGAGCTTGGCTGCAAATTCTGCAGCGAGTGCAGTCGCACCCTCTTTGTTCGCTCTGTGGTTGATCGCTTTTGAGTTCATACCGACAATTGTCGTACCAGTCGTATCATCGATAGCCTGGACAGTCAAGTAGCGGTTGGAACGAAATACGGAAACACGAGGAAGCTCTGCACTGCCGCTTATTTTAGAACGAACTCTCTTCTTTCTTTTGAGGCGGTTGGCGAGTTTGCTTTTTAATACTCTTGCATTCATTTTAACTTCCTTCCTTATTTCTTCGCTGTCTTACCAGCTTTTCTGACGATGTGCTCATCGACATACTTGACACCCTTACCTTTGTAAGGCTCCGGTGGTCTGAAGCTTCTTATCTCCGCTGCAACCTGTCCGACAAGCTGCTTGTCGTGACTCTTGAGCGTGATGATATTTTTTTCGACAGACGCTTCAATACCCTCTGGGAGTTCATAGTCGATATCGTGAGAGAAACCAAGCTGCAGGTTAAGCACCTTTCCTTTGACTGCCGCTCTGTAACCGACACCGTTGATCTCAAGCTGCTTTTGGAAACCTTTTGTAAGGCCTTCAACCATATTGGCAGAAAGTGCTCTGTACGTTCCCCAGAAAGCTCTATGCTCTCTTGCGTCTGATAGTGGCTTAAATGTAAGTGTATTGCCCTCTATAGTGAACTCAACGTTCCCTTTAGTATCGAGAGTAAGAGACTTGTTGCCTTTTGCGAATGTGATCACATTTCCCTCTGCAGTGACTTTGACGTCTGCCGGAAATTCTACAGGATTTTTTCCAATTCTTGACATACTACTCTCCTCCTACCAAACTGTACACAGAACTTCGCCGCCAATACCAAGCTCGTATGCTTTGTCATTTGGCAGGACACCCTTGGATGTACTTACGATAATCGTTCCGTAACCGTTTTTAAATCTCTTGATCTCGTCTTTACCTTTGTAGATACGACGACCAGGCTTGGAAACTCTTTTGATCTCGTTGATCGCAGGTCTTCCGTTTTCGTCATACTTGATGACTGCGTTGATGCTCTTTTTCGCACCGTCTTCCACGACGTTGCAGCTTTCAAGATAACCCTTCTCTACAAGGATGTTCGCTATCGCTTCAACACTCTTTGAGTGAAGCAGCGTAGTCGTACTGAGTCTTCTCATACCAGCGTTTCTGATACGAGTAAGTGCGTCCGCTATTAAATCATTTACCATTGTTATATTCCTTTGCTAATCATTAGTAGTATCAAAGCTTACCAGCTTGACTTTCTAACGCCTGGGATCAGTCCCTCATTTGCCATTTTTCTGAAGCAGATTCTACAAATACCGAAATCTCTGTAAACAGAGTGTGGTCTTCCGCAGATCTGACATCGTGTATATGCACGTACTTTGAACTTCGGAGTTCTTTTCGCTTTAGCGATCATAGACTTCTTGGCCATTATTTGCTCCCTTTACTAAAAGGCATACCCATTTTTTCAAGTAGTGTAAATGCCTCTTTATCATCTTCAGTCGTTGTAACGATAGTGATGTTCATCCCGTGAATCTGCATAATCGAATCGTAATCAATCTCAGGGAAGATCAACTGCTCCTGAAGACCAAAGTTGTAGTTACCGCGACCGTCAAAACCGTTTCTTGGAACGCCTCTGAAGTCTTTCACACGAGGAAGCGCGATAGAGATAAGTCTATCGAGGAATGCATACATTCTCTCACCTCGAAGTGTCACTCTCACACCAACAGGCATCCCTTCTCTTACTTTAAAACCTGCAACAGATTTCTTTGCAAGAATGATGCTTGCATGCTGCCCGGCGATAGTGGAGATCGTCTGCTGGATGTTTTGCATAAGCTTGTTGTCTTTCATAGCAAAACCGGCTCCCACAGAGATGATCACCTTCTCGATGGCAGGGATCTGCATTGGGTTTTTGATATCGAGCTCTTTTTGCAAATCGCTCTTTAGGTTGTCATATTTTTCTCTTAGACGCTCTGCCATCTTACGCCTCCACTTTCTTGACATTGGATACATCTATAGGCATCTCTTTGTTTACATGTCCGCCTTTAGTGTTCTCTTCAGTTGGTTTGACTGCTTTTTTAGCGACCTTGCAGCCTTCAACAACCACTTTGTTTTTCTTAGGAAGAACTTCAAGAACTTTTCCGGTCTTCCCTTTGTCGTCACCGGCGATGATCTGAACCATATCGCCTTTTTTGAACTTGAACTTCGCCATTATACAACCTCCGGTGCAAGAGATACGATCTTCATAAATCCTGCATATCTGACTTCACGGCTTATCGGTCCGAAAATACGTGTTCCGACAGGCTCTTTTTTGTTATCGAGAATAACGGCGGCATTGTCATCGAAGCGGATGAGTGAGCCGTTTTCTCTGTGAATCTCTTTCTTTGTTCTGACAACTACTGCCTTGACTACGGAACCTTTTTTCACTTTCGCAGTCGGGATGGCTTTCTTGACAGAAGCGACGATGATATCACCTACTCTTGCGTATCTTCTCTTACTGCCGCCGAGTACTTTGATACACATGATCTCTTTTGCACCAGTGTTGTCCGCTACATTTAGACGAGAAAAACTCTGTATCATTACTCCGCTCCTACTATGCTTTTGAGTCTGAAAGTTTTTCTTTTGGAGATCGGTCTGCACTCTACTGCAACAACCTCGTCACCGACTTTCAGCTCATTGTTCTCATCATGAATGAGATACTTTTTAAATCTCTTCACAACTTTGTGGTATCTTGGGTGCATAACACGTCTCTCTACCAAAACGGTAGCGGTTTTGTCACCCGCAATTTTGATCACGTTACCTTGAATTTCACGCTTATGTGTCATTGCCAGCCCCTACTTACTTGCTGCAGTAATTGCAGTGTTGATTCGTGCAATATCTTTCTTAGCGCTTCTGAGTTCGCTAGTGTTTTGTAATTGCATAGTTTTATGTTTTATCTTCAGTGTGAAGAGCTCCGCTTTTTTCTCTTTGAGAAGCGCTTTGAGCTCTTCGACACTCTTTTCTGCTAAATCAGAATATTTCATTGCTCATCTCCTGAGTGACGATTTTTGTTTTAAACGGCAGTTTGTGCATTGCAAGAGTGAGCGCTTCACGAGCCACTTCTTCAGGAACACCGCCCATTTCGAAAATGATACGACCGGGCTTGATATTCATAACCCACTGCTCAACGCCACCTTTACCTTTACCCATTCTGGTTTCAAGTGGTTTTTTGGTTAGTGGCTTGTCTGGGAAGACTCGAATCCAGATCTTACCGTTTCTCTTGATATGTCTCGTCGCGGCGATACGCGCAGCTTCGATCTGGCGAGAGTTGATTCTTCCATGCTCAAGTGCTTTGAAACCGATGTTACCAAAAGCGAGTTTGTAACCGCTTCTCGCTTTACCGCGGTTTCTGCCCTTTTGTACTTTTCTGTATTTTGTTCTTTTAGGCATCAACATGATTATTCACCTTTTGTGCTTTTTTCGCGTCTTGGAGATCTTCTTTTTCTGTTATCTCTTTTTTCTTCTTTCGCTTCTTGAGGGATTCCTTTTGTAAGAACCTCACCTTTGAAGATCCAAACTTTGACACCGATGATACCGTAAGTAGTATGCGCTTCGGCAAAACCGTAGTCTATCTTCGCTCTAAGAGTATGAAGAGGAACACGACCTTCGAGGTACCACTCAGTTCTAGCCATCTCAGCACCACCAAGGCGTCCTGCAACAGCTACTTTGATACCTTTTGCTCCACTTCTTTGTGCGTTTTGCATAACTTTTTTCATCGCGCGTCTAAACGCAACACGACGCTCAAGCTGCGTTGCAACATTTTCAGCGACAAGCTGTGCGGAGATCTGTGCCTTCTTCTCCTCTTTGATGTTGATAGAGACAGGCTTGTTGACAAGTTTGGTCAAGGTGTTTTTGAGCTTCTCGATATCCGCACCCTTTTTCCCGATGATAACACCAGGACGTGCAGCGACGATAGTGACTCTGAGTCTTTTGACAGTTCTTTCTATGATGATGTTGCTCACACCCGCATAGTAAAGCTCTTTTTTCAAGAATGTTCTGATCTTGTGATCTTCACCGAGATTTGCAGGAGCAGACTTGAAGTTTGGAAACCATCTGCTTTCCCAGTTTCTATTGATTCCTAGGCGAAGACCTATAGGATTAACTTTTTGTCCCATACTATTTACCCTCTACTTCTACTAATATGTGTGCTGTCGGTTTTCTGATACCAGAAGCCATACCTCTTGCGCGCGGTCTGAATCTCTTGAGGACTGGACCGTTGTCGACACGACAAGATGAGATAACGCAATCTTCGGCTTCCAGTCCGCTGTTAGCAACTGCAGAAGCGACAACCTTGGAGATGATTTTGGCAGCTTTGTTTGGAGTGAACTCTAACGCCGCCAAAGCCTCTTCGGCATTCATACCCTGAATCTCTCTAGCAATTAGGCGAGATTTTGTAGGCGATACACGAACGAATCTAAGTAATGCTCTTGCCATATTAACCTACCTTCTTCTGAACGGAACCTTTGTGGCCCTTGAACGTTCTTGTCGGAGCGAATTCCCCGAGCTTGTAACCGATGTGGT
>JALUFE010000085.1 GCA_027052175.1 Helicobacteraceae bacterium
TTGTGGGAGTATATCGTTGCCGGAGTGGTCAGTTTTGCTATAGCGTTGTATGCCTTTGGAATGTTTGGGGAGTTGGACAAGGGTGTTATGATTGAAAAACTTCTCCCTTTTAGACTCTTTGGAGGATTTTTGATAGGGATTGTTTTCGGACTGGTCAGTACACCTTGTGCGTCTGCGCCGCTTTTTGCCATTATCACACTGGCAGAGAACAGCGGGTATGTGTATGCCTACGCGCTAATCCTTACTTTTGCGCTTGGGCACTCGCTTTTGCTTTTGGCTGCCGGTGTTTCGGTAGGTTTTGCCCAAAGTGTGGTTTCAAGCCAAACGATGGCGAAACTATCCGGCTTTGTGAACAAAGTGTTTGCCGTCGTTTTGATAGGATTTGGAGTTTATTTTTTTATAAGTGCCCGACCACTATAAATGACATATTTCAATGAAAAGAGAAGTATTCTAGTTCTAGGCAAATTTTCGAAGTACTGTACTAACCGTAGTTAATTCGAGAAAATTTAACGACGAAATAGGATACTTATCTTTTCACCCGAAGGGAAACATAAAACGAGGCTTTCTGCTGCGTTAAAAGCTTTCGAATTAGCTACGGCTAGTCCTTCAAGCTTTTGCCTTGCATAAAACCTCGTTTTATGTTTTTGAAATATGCCATTTATAGTGGTCTGGCACTTAATGCCTGGAGGATGCTATGAAAAAAGTTTTGTTTGGATTGTTACTTGGTTGTATGGCTGCATTGGCAAGTGAGCCGATGCTTGAAGCAACACCGTTTGTAAAAGTACTGCGTGAGATACCGAAGCACAAAAAAACTTTTATAGAGGTTGGATCAGAACATTGTCATGCCTGTCAAAAGATGGGACGACTGCTTTACAAGATCAAGCGGGAGCATCCGGAGTATCCCATCTTTTTTGTCGATGTATCCAAAGAGCGTGAAGCGGCATACAGGATGCGAGTACGAATGATCCCGACTCAGATCGTTGTCGACAGTAAGGGCAATGAGATCTACAGACATATCGGTTTTTTGGATGAAGGATCGATATATCAGATATTTCAAAAATGAGAAACGATGAAGTTAAGTCTTCTCCATCCAAAAGAAAAAGCGTTCATCAAATCAATCGGCGATCTCGGTGAGCTCAAAACACGGTTGATGGAGATGGGAGTTTTGTGCGGAGAGGTAGTGCAGGTTGTTCGTATTGCACCGCTTGGTGATCCGATGGAGATCCGCATTGGGAGTGATCATCTCGCTTTGCGCAAAGAGGAAGCGGACAAAATCGAAGTAGAAGTGATTTCACAATCATCTCATCCAAAAGGACTCTTTTGATGAAAATCGTCTTCGCAGGCAATCCAAATACCGGAAAAACGGCACTGATCAACGCTATAGCCAAGAGTGATCTTGAGGTAGGCAACTGGCCTGGAGTGACGGTGGAGAAAAAAGAGGCGAAAATGCGCTATAAAGGTGAGGAACTCACTCTTGTCGATCTGCCGGGAAGCTATACGCTCAGCCCCTATTCACTCGAAGAGAAAGTGACGCGAAATGTCTTGAGCGAGGGAGATTTCGATGCTGTTGTCAATGTAGTCAATGTGACGAACCTCCGTCGCAATCTCTATCTCACACTGGAACTTGTCGATATGCAGCGTCCGATGGTTATCGCGCTCAATATGTTCGATGATTTTAAAAAAAGAGGCTTCGATCTCGATTTCGATTTGTTAGAGGAGATCCTCGGTGTGTCAGTGATACCCACGATCGCTCCAAAGGGGCTTGGAGCAAAAAGGGTACTCGATGCTTTCATCAAAGCAACACAGAAGAAAAAGATCCCGCATATACAGCCCTATCAGGAGCATATAGAAAAAGAGATCGCTTTTTTGATGCATCGTATGGAGGGGGTTGCATTGCCACCACGGCTTTTTGCATTGAAGTTGATAGCGGAGGATCCTTATGCCTTCTCTTTGGCGAAAAAGTTGGAGCGTGACGATCTTGTGCAAGCAGCCAACGAGGCGAGATGCAGGCTTGAAAAACATATGAATCTCCCTATCAAGACCATCATCAGCCATGCGCGCTACGAGGTAATAGACCGCATACTCGAACAAACGCTGAAAAAGCCGATCGTGGACAAGGTTTTACTCAGTGAAAAGATCGACAACATCGTTTTGCACAAGTGGCTGGGACTGCCGCTCTTTTTCTTCGTGATGCTGATGGTTTTCAAGCTGACGTTTGACGGCAGTACACCACTTGTGGAGTGGATCGGAGGGTTCTTCCAGGATTTTGTCGGCAAGTACATCACACTCGAACTGCAAAACAGTGCGCCACACTGGGTTGTCTCCCTTTTGGTCGATGGGATACTCAGTGGTGCTGGACTTGTGCTTTCATTTCTGCCTTTGTTGTTTTTGCTCTATCTTTTTATGGCGTTGCTTGAAGAGAGCGGCTATATGGCGAGGGTAAGTTTTCTGCTCGATCGAGCAGGCAGAGCGCTTGGTATCAGAGGCAGCGCGTTTATCTCGATGATCATCGGTTTTGGGTGTAATGTCCCCGCGGTGTATGCGACACGCTCACTTACGACACGCAGAGAGCGACTCATCACGATTTTGATGATTCCGCTTATGAGCTGTAGTGCACGACTGCCTATCTATGCGCTCTTTACGGCGATCTTTTTTGTGCATCATCAAGTCTGGATCATCATGGCACTGTATCTCATCGGCATTGTTTTTGCAATACTGCTTGGGTGGATAGCCAATCGCGTGTTGCCTGCACAGCAAAGCAGACCCTTTTTGCTTGAGCTGCCGACCTATCACCTGCCAAATAGGCGGGCGGTCTGGGTACTGATGCGTCCCAAACTCAAAGACTTCATCGTCAAGGCTGGAACTCTTATCGTTCTTGCTTCGGCGGTGTTGTGGAGTGTGATCAACCTTCCTGTTGGCACTACACCACAAGAGTCCTATCTGGCGCGTATAGCCAAAGAGATTACCCCTTTGTTCAAACCCGCCGGCTTTGGAGGACATTGGGAGCTGATAGCGGCGTTGATCCCCGGAACACTGGCAAAAGAAGTGGTCATAGGCTCACTTGGAACGATATATGGAACAGAGACGAAAAAAGAACTTTCAAAAAACGATTTTTATGAGGATCTTCTCTTGCAGGCAAAAAGTTTGAAACAGGCAGTCGTTTCGACAGTTTTCAACCTTTTGAGTATCCAACCCATACAGTTTGAAAATAGCATGAAACCTACTGTTTTGGAACAAAAGCTCCGATCGCAGTTTTCTTCCCCTTTGGCGGCGTTTAGCTATCTGATCTTTGTCCTTTTATACATTCCTTGTGTTTCGACGATGGTGGCGATCAAAGCGGAGATGGGAACGCGTTGGATGCTGCTGGAGGTTGCGATATTGCCGCTTCTGGCATACACTGCGAGTGTCATTTTCTATCAAGCTGCTTCATTGATTCTGCGTATCTTATCATAAAGCGGGTATTTTTGCCTTGTTATTTATTAACTGACCTTACGATCATATCATAAACTATGGTGCGTAAGATCAGTTATTAAAAAAATGGGGAGGGGAAATGGATAATAAAATGTTTCAGTAATTCTTAATCAATCGGGTGTTATAATTAACTAAATAGTTAGTTATAATAAAAGGATTTATATATGGCGGAACACCATCACCATCATGAAGTAAGCGGCAAAAATCTCTTTCTTACTATCGTTTTAAATGTTATCATCACCGTTTCACAGATAGTCGGCGGTATCGTCTCTGGGTCGCTGGCACTGCTGAGTGATGCGATGCACAACTTCAGCGATGTCCTCGCACTTGTTATCGCTTATGCGGCCAACAGACTTGCAGCGCGTCCAAACAGTGAGTCAAGAACTTTTGGCTTCAAGCGTGCCGAGATCATAGCCGCACTTTTCAATGCTTCCGTACTTGTTGGTATAGGAGTGTTTTTGATAGTCGAGGCGGCACACAAGTTCTATCACCCCGAAACGATAGACTCTTTGTGGGTGATAGGACTTGGGGCTTTGAGCATTGTCCTCAACACTGCAAGTGTGCTGCTTGTCAAAGATGATTCGCATGACAATATGAACATAAAAGCGGCATATCTGCATCTGCTTACCGATGTCATGACAAGTGTCGCCGTCGTTGTGGGCGGAGTTTTGATGTACTACTTGGGTATCTTTTGGATCGATCCGCTTATCTCGGCGCTTATAGCTTTTTATCTTATATGGGCGTCGTTTGATATCATCAAAGAGAGCGTAGCTGTTTTGATGCAGTTTACTCCAAGTTCGCTCGATGTCGGTAAAGTTGTAGAAGCTATAGAAGCTGAAAAGGGAGTGGAAAATGTCCATCATATCCATATCTGGAAGCTCGATGACAATCAGATCAACCTCGAAGCGCATCTCGATATGAGTGAGGATTTTTTCGTATCGCAATCTAACGAAATCATAGAGAGACTCGAACATAAACTGCATGATATGTTCGATATAGACCATACAACCTTTCAGTGTGAATACAACAGGGATGACGACAAAAGTAAAATAGCCAACCAGGAGGGACATGAACATGAATGAGGCTTGTCATACAATGGCAGAAGGTGAAATACTCAATGCCACCAAAACTGAATATCCGCTTTATGAAGCGGTACTGTATGGGGACAGGATTTTAACGGCAAAATTTTCAAAACGTTTAAGCTGTGCCATCAAACATCTTCCCATACGCGTTCGTTTTCGCTACGAATATGATACAATAAAGGCGATAGAAGCAGGTGTGAGCAAAGATCCGACCTTGATGGTTGATGGGAAGATTTTTCTTGAAGGGCTGATTGCAGCCGAAGAGATCACACGGGCTTTTGAAAAATTGATAAAGAAGTAGAAAAACAGAATGCTTTATGACTTTTTTGCGCAGCATCTCAATTATCCGGTACTCTTTTTATGGAGTATTCTTGAAGGAGAAATCGGTCTTACGCTTGGGGGATTACTCTCCAAAGAGGGGGTACTTCGTTTCGAGTATGTCGTGTTGATCGCGACTGCCGGAGCGTTTATAGGGGATTTGAGCGTTTTTTTGATAGGTCGTTTTTTCAGCAAAAAGGTCGATGTCTGGTTTGCTTCCAAAAAGGAACAGATAGAGAGTGTGCAGGATGCATTTGCAAAGTACGGTGCGTGGCTGATTTTTTTCGAACGCTATCTCTATGGTGCGCATATTCCTACTTTGCTCATTATCGGTTCTTCGCACTACAGTTTCTTAAAGTTTCTTATGTTTGATATCATCGCCGTTTTTCTCTGGGCGGTGACATTTGTAACACTTGGATATACTTTCGATAAAGAGTTTATCGCTCTGCTCAATCTGGTATCCAAATATATGAGTGCGTTCATTATTCTGATCGTTTTTATTTTTATCCTTAAAAAATCGATGGGAGGCAGATCATCAAAGAACGTATCTTAAACGCTGTACGGCATACCTACAAAACGCTGATGATGATTGCGCCGATGCTGCTTTCGGTGATTGGGCTTATAGGACTTTTTAAAGTCTACGTCACACCGCAGATGCTTAAAACTCTTTTTAACGGTGCGACACTCCATGATATGCTTGTAGGTACGGCAGTAGGAGGCATCTCTGTCGGGCAGCCTTTTTTGAGTTATATTATCGGAGGCGAGCTGCTTGACCAAGGAGCTTCCTTTTATGGTGTGACGGCGTTCATTCTCTCTTTTGTGACGCTTGGCGTGGTACAGCTGCCGATGGAGTTGGGGATATTTGGAGCACGTTTTACGGTCGTGCGCAATCTTTTGAGCCTTCTTTTTGCGTTTTTGGTCGCATGGGCGGTGACATACACGGTGGAGCTGCTGCGATGAGTGAAAAAAGACGCAGAGTGAACAAAACAGGCAAAGTGATGCTTGCGGGTGTCATTATCCTCTATGCCATCTTTGCCTATGTCGATCCCGACAAGACATTCAAAGCTTTTATGGAAGCTTTTGGGGTTTTGAAGATGGTTATTCCTATCATCTTGGTAGTCTTTTTTCTTATGGCTCTTTTGGATGTTTCGGTGGATGAGAAAAAGATATCGAAACACTTTGGTTATGAAAGTGGCCTACGTGGATGGATGCTTGCGATAATCGCGGGCATCCTCAGTCACGGTCCCGGATATGTCTGGTATCCGCTGCTGCAAAACCTGCGTGAGCATGGGGCGAAAGATTCGCTGATATTTGCCTTTATCTATGCACGCTCCATCAAGCTGCCCTGGTTGCCTTTGATGATAAGCTACTTCGGCTGGATATTTACCGGTGTTTTTTCACTTTATATCGTCATCGCGGCAGTTTTGCAGGGTATGCTCGTCGAGCTACTTGAAAAAAGGTTCAAACTGTAAGGGGACTTTGTGCCCTTAACTCCGTTTTGCGTAAAACTCCCTTTTGAACTCCGCAAAGCGATTTTCGATAATCGCCTCTCGCACCTCTTTCATCAAGTGGAGATAGTAGAAAAGGTTGTGGATGGTTGCGAGTCGAAAGTAGCTGATCTCACGTGCACGGAAGAGGTGGTTGATATAGGCGCGCGAGTGGGTTTGACATGTCGGGCAGTTACACTCCGGATCGATGGGATTCTCATCCTCTTTGTACTTCGCGCCTTTGATGTTGAGTTTGCCAAAGGAGGTGAAAAGCGTGCCGTTGCGGGCGTTGCGTGTGGGCATAACGCAGTCGAACATATCTACACCCCGCTCGATGTTTTCGATAAGATCTTCCGGTGTACCCACTCCCATCAGGTAGCGGGGTTTGTCTGCAGGCATAAACTGTGTCGTGTACTCGACCGTGTCGTACATCTCACCGCTTAGCTCTCCGACACTGAGCCCCCCGATGGCAAATCCGTCATAATCGAGTGCACACAACTCTTCGGCACTCTTTTTTCGAAACTCTCTGTCAATCCCGCCTTGGATAATGGCGAAGATGTTTTGGTCTACTCCGATGCCTTTTTGCTGATTGGCTCTGTGATACTCTATCGACTCCTTCGCCCATGCCGTCGTTCTCTCGATGCTCACGGCGATGCGCTCTTTTGTAGCAGGGAGTGCTACGAGATCATCGAGGATCATCATGATGTCTGATCCGAGGTTGTACTGGATATCGAGTACCTTTTTCGGGGTGAAGAAGTGCTTGCTGCCGTCTATGTGGCTTCGAAACTCGATACCATCCGTCTTGGGCTTGCTCTTGTCGCTGAGGCTGAATGCCTGAAAGCCGCCGCTGTCGGTGAGGAAGCTTTTTGGATATTTCGTAAATCCATGCAGTTTGCCTAATTTGGCGACTGTTGTGTCTCCGGGTCTTAGGTACATATGGTAGGTATTTGCGAGGATGATTTCAGCTTCGAGAGTTGCAAGCAGATCGTGCATATCGAGGCTTTTGACACTTCCGACGGTTCCAACAGGCATAAAGACAGGTGTTTTGATCGTCGAGTGAGCGGTTTGGATCGTGCAGGCTCGTGCATGCCCGCACACGGCATCTATGCGAAACTCCATGCCTACATCGCTCCTATGATTTTTATAAGCTCTTCCGGGCGATTGGAGTATTTGATGGCGTTTTCTTTGGTGATGATATTTTGTTTAAGTAGATCGAAGAGGACCTGGGTTTGTGTGGTCATCTTTGTCTCTGTCTGGTTGAGCTGCATCTGTGAGTAAATTTGATGTACTTTATCTTCTCGAATGAGGTTGGAGATGGCCGGATTGGTTATCATGATTTCATGGGTAGCGACTTTGCCGCCTCCTACACGAGGGATGAGTGTCTGTGAAATGACGGCAACAAGTGCCTGTGCAAGTTGAGCACGTATCTGCGGTTGCTTTTGTGAGTCAAAAACGTCGATGATACGGTTGATGGTTCCCGGTGCCGAGTTGGTGTGGAGTGTACCAAAGACAAGGTGACCTGTTTCTGCTGCTGTCAGTGCTGCACCGATTGTCTCTTCATCCCGCATCTCACCGATGAGGATGATGTCCGGGTCCTGGCGGAGTGAGTATTTGAGCGCTGTTGCGAAAGAGTTGGTGGAGCTTCCGACATCCCGTTGGGAAAAGAGAGATTTTTTGTTTTTGTGGACGAATTCGACCGGATCCTCTATCGTAATGATATGTTTGCGTTCATTTTCGTTGATTTCATTGAGCATCGCTGCGAGTGTGGTCGATTTACCACTTCCTGTCGGACCGGTAACGAGGATGAGTCCCTTCTCCCGCTTGACAAGTTCTTTGAAGACGGGAGGGGAGTTGTAATCCTCAAGACTCGGTACTTCAAGAGGGATCATCCTAAACGCACAGCCTATACCGTAGATAGTACGGTAGTAGTTGGCTCTGAAACGTCCGACACCCTTGAGCTCGAACGAGAAATCGAGTTCGTTTTCCTCTTCGAATTTTTTCTTCTGTTTGTCTTCAAGCAGCGAGTAGGACATGATCTCGATGTCTTTAGCGCTCATCACGGGGAGGTTGAGCGGTTTGAGCTCTTTGTCTATGCGTATCTGCGGTTCACTCCCCACAACGAGATGAAGGTCTGAAGAGCCGTATGCCAGTACGCTCTTGAGGAGTTTTTTGATATCTATGCTTCTGTTCGTTTCCTGAGGTGCTTCGTTCATTGCTTGTCTCCTTCTATAAGTTTGCTCAAAGCGTCTTCATCATATCCAACCAAGATGCTGTTCCCGTTCTCTACGACAGCTCTTTTGATGAGCAGGGGCTCTTTGCACATCCATGCTATCTTCGCTGCATCGTCGAGATCGAGTTCTTTGAGTCTGAGATTTCTGTAGGTAGTGCTGCGCGTGTTGAAAAGTTTTTTGATGCCGACACTCTGTGCCCATTTACGGACCTGTTCACAGCTTGGAGGCATCGTTTTGAAATCGACAAAATCATACGATACCCCCTTTTTGTCAAAAAATCTTAATGTCTTTTTGACGGTATCGCAGTTTTTTATGCCATATATTTTCACTTTTTGCCCTATTCGATGATTTTTGGGACGATGAAGAAGTGATCTTGCGATTTTGGTGCATGCTCAAGGATTGCTTCGTTTACGGCAGGATCGCATGACGGGATGTCTTCTCTCGTGATAGTCGGTGAATCGTCCATAGCGAACTTTGCGTCGACGGAGGCGGTGTCGAGCTCTTTCAGATTGTCGGCAAAGTTGAGAAATTCACTGAGTTCTTGGATTATTTCCTCTCTTTTGTCTTCCGATATTTTGAGCATCGAGAGTTTCTCAAGACGTGAAAGGAGTTGTTCGTCTATTTGCATTGGATGTCCTCTTAGCGTAAAATTTGTATGATTGTATCAAATGTTTGATAAAAGTTTAACAATTTATACGATAATATTGCACTGATTTACGAAGAGAAGGATAATAGTTTGAGTTTAAAAGAGAATGTAGATTTTATTAAAGAGGAACTGACTTCCGAAGAGAAGTTTTTTGAGAAGGCGGTCGTCACCGAACGCTTTATAAAAAAATACAAAAAAAGCATTATCGCTCTTGTCTCCCTGATCGTTGTCGTTGCACTCGGCGATGTAGCGTATAAAATAAAAGAGCAGAAACGGATCGAGGAGGCAAATGCCGAACTTGCGGTGTTGACAAAAAATCCGACCGATCTTCAGGCACAGAACAGACTCAAAGAACTCAGTCCGAAACTCTTTTCCGTATGGAGTTTCGCTCAGGCCGTAACAACAAACGATACGAAAAAACTGAATGAACTCAAGAACTCCAAACTCCCCGTCATCAACGATCTTGCGGCGTATGAGGTAGCGGTACGAAGCGGCGATCAAAAAGAGCTTGCAGATTATGAACTGCGTCAACAGGCGATCTACAAAGATCTCGCCATAGTCGACAGCGCTGTTATCTATATGAACAAGAAGCAGACGAAAAAGGCCAAAGATCAGCTCGTTATGATCGGTGAGAACTCTCCACTCTACGGGGTTGCAGTTGTATTGAATCATTATGGAGTGAAGTAGTTGCGATATCTCCTTTCATCTCTTTTCTTTTTGGCATTTCTGCTTGGAGGATGCAGTACAAAGGAAGTTTTCAAGCCCGCACATGTGGCAGGAGAATGGAATAGACTCAAAAAGATCGATGCCGAAGTGATCGATAAAACCGCTGATGTAGCCCAGCTTGAGAACGGCAGAGTGCTTGCGGAGAACGAAGAACTCAATGCCACGATAGCACCGAACTTCAGAGTTTTGGGGAAAAGCGGCGGTTATATCCTTTCAACCGACATTGACGGGCACCTGCGCCTTCAGAGCCTAAAGAAAGATAAAACGACGGAGCTTGACCTGCAGAAGACGATCGCTGCGGCAAGTACGGACGGTGATGTGGTGGCTGTAGTCTTTGCGAACGGAAAGATGGCGCTTTACAAT
>JALUFE010000086.1 GCA_027052175.1 Helicobacteraceae bacterium
CTCTTGCAGAATTCATAGAAAACCGAGAAACGCTCAAAATTTTACACGATTTCGGAACAAATCTCGCCCAGGGGTATCTTCTTGGCAAACCCTTAACGTTCCAGGAACTCAAAACATTTATTGCTCCACCGACAAACTGATTCAATTTTAAAAAGATTCGAAGCATCGCTTCTCTTCTTTTCAATGCGTAATATCGAGTGCGGGGTTATAGACTTTTGTTTTTACTCCAAAAAGTCCAAGTAAAGTATGGAAGAGATAGTCATGAGAAAGCTTTTTATCCTTTTTCGAAGCGATCTTGTGTATATCCAACATCTGTTTGTAACGCTTGTTGAGCCATAAAAAAGAACCTATATGTTTCTGGGCATCAGGTGCTATGAAGTAAGGAAGCCCATGCAGATATATCCCATGCTCTCCAAGGCTCTCACCGTGATCGCTCATATACAAAACCGCCGTTGCGCTTTGGGTATACTTTTTCGCGAATTCTATCGTCGAGGCGAGAAAATTGTCGGTATAAAGCAACGCATTGTCGTATCCGTTGGTGACACTCTCTTGTGTGCACTCTTCGAGTTGATTGGTTTTGCAAACAGGTTTGAACTTTTCAAAATCTTTCGTATACCTCTTGTAGTAGGCAGGGCCATGATTACCCATCTGGTGCAGGACGATAAGAATATCTTTATCGGGATGATCTTCGATAAAGTGTTCCAATCCCTGAAGCATCCCTATATCACGGCATTCAATATCGCAGACGGGATTATTTTTCGCTGTTTTGAAATCTTCGTATTGTACACGCAAAGCGACTCCTTTGGAGTCGGAGTTGTTGTCTCTCCAGAGAATCGCCACTTTGCCGGTATGCTTGAGAACATCAAGAACGTTTTCCGTATATTTCGCTTTTTCGTAACTGTAATCACTGCGATTGTAGATAGAGAACATACAAGGAACCGAATATGCCGTCGATGTCCCACACGAGTACATCTTTGAAAAATTGATCAAATTCTCCGTTTCTAATTTCGGATTCGTCCGTCGATTGTAACCGTTGAGACTGAAATGGTCCGCACGAGCAGCTTCCCCCACGATCATAAAAACGATCTTTCTTGTTGCATTGTCATCGATTTTTGCATCCAGTCCGATCCGTTTGAGTGTTTCATGTTTTTGTTTGAAATGCTCTCCTATATAGTAAAATGTCGAATATATCCAATATCCCGGATTTGCATACATTCGCAAAACTTTGTGTTCTCTGAAAAAAGAGGCATAGAACTTCCCAAACAGCGCCACACTGCCAAACGTCAACAGCACAAGAAAAAAGATGGTCTTCAATCTCGCGCGAAAAGCCTCTTTCCAGCTTTTTTCTTGTATCGGGATTTTATATATGACATACGACGGCAATAAACCTAAAAAGAAAAGATAACCCAACATCTGCCAGCTCAAGAGATCGCGCGACTCATTGAGATCGGTTTGCAGTGCGTTGCGTATCATGTTATTATCGATGATAACGTTGTATTTGTTCATAAAATAAGCCATCAAGGATGATACCAGCAACACTGTTATAAGCAACGGTTTGATCGTATATCGGGTCGAGAGCAACGCAAAAAGAAGTGCCGTTATACCGACTTGCACAACAAAAACAGATGCGATATAAAGGATGTTTTCACCACTTGGCGGATAGACATCGGTGATATGCGTAAACATCGCCACATTGTAAAAGAGTGAAAGCCACAATGCCGTAAAAAGTATGAGTTTTTCTTGAGTTACGGGAGGTAGAGTCGTTTTTATCATTTTCATTTCGGAATTTTAACCAAATCAAAAAAACAGAAATGCAACACCTTTTTCAAAACGTATTTCAAGAAAACAATTGGCATTTTATGTTAAACTTGGCTATAAGTAATGAATCAGAGAAAATGTTCTGATTTGAAACGGAAGGAGTGGTTATGCGATACGAAAGAGTGATAATATCAGTGCTGCTTACAGCAGTTTTCATCGGATGCGGCGGCGGCTCAAACGATAACGGTACAAATCAAAACAGCACTGTTGCAAAAGACACCATACCTCCTGTGATCACATTATACGGAGATGATACCGTGAGTCTCAAAGTGGGCAGTGTTTTTACAGATCCCGGTGTCGTCGCTACGGACAATGTCGATAAAACCGTCACCGTCACCGTCAACGGCAGCGTCGATACCTCTAAAGCAGGCACCTACACTCTCACTTACACGGCAACGGACAAAGCGGGAAACACGGCCAAAGCGACAAGAACCGTGGTCGTCATATCTTCACCGATCATGTCGGAACATTTTCCTTCTGCTTATTATCCCTCAAAAAAGCATCCGCGTCTATGGCTGACACAAGAGCGCCTTGAGAGCCTCAATACGGAAAAAAATGCCTCCACACAGAGATGGCAGGATTTCAAAGAGATGTGTGACAGCATTATCGACAAAGACAGTAGCAACGATCCTTACGGTCTGGATACATCACCACAAAACTTTACGGCACCTCTGGCACTGATGTACCGGCTGACAAACGAGAACAAATATGCAGACAAGGCACTGGCTCTGATGGAGCAAACCGACACGAATCTTTCTCGATATGGCGACCCGGATCACCAAAGTTTCTACTATCTCGGCCTTGCTTACGACTGGCTCTATGACTATGCCGGAATGACCGAAACGAAAAAGCGTGCTTTAAGAGAAAAGATGCGCACTCTCAGTGACAACTTCTACAACTCTCTCAATCTCACGGCATCGGGAACGGACAGTGACCAAAATCTTTTGACGGGCAATCTGCACCTGACATTTGGAGCCGCCGTTTACGGAGACGACAACGCAAGTGCGGTTACGATGCTTGATCGGGCTTGGTACGGCTGGACTCATGGCTACTATCAGACACAAGGAATCTCCAACCGCGATATCGTGCGCGCCGGACTCGGAGGAGTCTACTTTACGGGAATGGCCTATTTCCCCTCAACCGACATCATCGGTATTTCCGGCTATGAAGAGACGCTTCAAACTGCCTGCAGCTATGATATCGATACGTTGGAGACGGAACTCAAACCTTTTTGGGGCAATATCATCCGCAGCATCGTTGCATTGACCGACCCAAAAAGGGAAATCATAGAGGATTACGGCTCTTGGCAGGACTCAAACACGCTTTCCGAACAGCCATGGATGCGACGGGCTCTCACAATAGCCGCCTACTTCGCCACAAAAGCGGGTGATACAAATGCTTCCGCACTGGCAAGAGGGTACAACGAAGATGTCGATGTCGGCTACTACAACGATCCTTTTTTGGAACTTTTTTACGATCTCCCCGCGGGAGAAAAGCACTCCCCTTACGAGAGCAGCTATGCACTTCCTTACATCCGTTTCGCAAAAAATCCCGATTTCCTGCTCTATCGAAACAGTTGGGAAAGCGACGCAGTATGGGGTGTTTTCAGAGGGGACGGCTCTGTGCCGCTCGATCAGCAGGCTCCCGACCATGGAAGCTTCTCGTTATGGTACAAAGAGGGCTATCTCACCAAAGGAGCCAGAAACTACGAAGCACTCGCACATGGCGACTTTTTCAACACCCTCAGCATCGAAAACGGCTGTACGGACAACGGCGTTTCCTGTTCGGGAACGGCAATATTCGACAGTGAAAAAGCGGCTGCCATCACACGACGCCACATCCAAAACGCCACCCCGCTTTTTGCGTATGCCATGCTTGAAGCGGATGGACAGTGGAACGACAGTAACGACACGTACGCTCCAGTCCAAAACGTCAAAACCTACCGTCGACACTTTTTCTGGACACCACGCTATATCGTTCTTTTCGATCGTGTACGCACAAACAAAACTCTCTCCATCCGTTATCGACTCAGGGCGATGAGCGAACCGGTCATATCGGGTGAGACCATCTCCCAGACAACAGTGCAGGGAAACTACAAACTGCTGCACAAAACACTTGAACCATCCGGCGTAACGATCCAAAAAGTAAACGAAAACGATCTGTGGAACAATGTTGCCAACTGGATCATTGATCCTTCCCAAAGGCACTGGCAAAGTTACATCGATTTCCATACGAGCAGCCTCGATCTACTCAATGTCATGCAGGCAGGAGAGAGCAGTATGAGCGGCTTCGACACACTCGAACATATAGACGATACGAACAACAGCGGTGTACGCATAGGCAGCTGGGTTGTCGTTTTTGCCAAAAAAGAAGCACTGCGAAGTTCCATCACATACACACTGCAGGATCTAAATCAATCAACACACCATATCGTGACCGATCTTGAGCCGGGTAGCTACAAAGTTTCGTTCAATACGAAAAATATCGGTTCATTTCCAGTCGATACAAACGACAACACGCTCCATTTCGACCTCACAAGCGGATCAAGCGGCAGCAATACCGTTGAAATTGAAAAAGAGTGAGAATGTGGCATCACTACAAAAATCGGGAGCGATAAAAGATGATTTACAACCGTACACGCACATACTGTTTCTTCTCGGACAAAAAGCGTACGGTGTATCATCCGCTTTTCAGCGAGAATTTCATCATTCTTCTTGTGCTTCTGCTCTTTTCTATTCCACTTTTTGCATCCTCTCCACCGTCGAAAACGGCCAAGAGCAAATACATCCTGCTTCACAACGAAAAAAACGCATCTTCAATCCTATCAAAAAAAGATTTGATCTCTTTTGATGCTTTCGATCAACATCTGAATTTTGGATTTTCATCCCAACATCTCTGGATCAAACCAAAACTTCACAATCGATCCGACAAAACGCTCCATGCCCTCCTTGTTTTGGACAATCCACTACTTGAAATTGCGGATCTTTACTGTCAAAATCTTCCAAAACAGCATCAAGGATTGCTACAAAGAGAATCCACGCACACACTCAGCCCCGCATTCAAACTCGATTTCGCACCGCATGAGGAACTGCAGTGTCTTTTGCATATTCACAATCGTGCAACCACACTACAGATTGGACTCACTATGCAGTCCCTTGAAACTTTCAAACACAGCGAACAGTTTCGAGAAGATCTCATCCTCTTTTTTTTAGGAATGCTCTGCTCGACGGCGATTTTGAGTTTTTTGATGTACCTGTATGCAAAAGACTCTAGCTATCTGCTTTATATATTTTACCTTGCGACACTCGTCTTTCAGCAGGTAACCTACACCGGTTTTCTTCCCTCACTTGCACCGCTTTGGTTCAACAAGATCGACAACGCTCTGGTCGTTCCAAAAGTCGCGGTGATGATCGTAGCCGCCGCACTCTACTCCAGAGCGTTTTTACGTACACAAAGATGGAAAAAGATCGACAGGGTGTACAAATTTTTCATTTGGTTTACACTCCTGCAAATTCCACTGGTGGGTACATCCTACTTTTATCTTCCCGAGATGATCGTACTAACAGGCCTCTTTTTTGTTTTGTTCAATACCTATGCAGGCATCGCCGTTTACAACAGAGGCTGTAAATCCGCACGTTTTTTTGTCTTGGCATGGCTTCTTTTGGCTCCCGCATATGTAGGGATGATTCTCGATGCATTCGGCTTGGTCTCACTGATGTATAGATTTCCGATGTTGATTATGGCACTAACGACATTCGAAGCGATTTTGCTGCTTTTGGCGTTTGTTGACCGGTTTTATCACTATCAACTGGAGAAACTGGCTTACGAAAAACGCTACAATCAGTTACTCACCGACCAAAAAGAGGAGGTGGAAAACAGAGTGGCTCTGCGTACTGCCGAACTGAAAAATGCACTTGATGAAAAAGAAACTCTCTTTCAAGAACTTCATCACCGTGTCAAAAACAATCTGCAGCTTATCCTTTCCATCGTTCGTTTGCAACGTAACAGAGCCGAACAAAAAGAGACAAAAGAAGTACTCCAGACATTTGAACAGCGCGTAACGACAATAGCCAACACTCATGAAATGCTTCAATATGAAAAAGGGCACGAAACTGTACAGATGCAGCCCTATTTGCAAAATCTCTGTACCGGTTTGGTGAAAGCTTTGAGCAAAAAAGAATTCATCTACAAATGTGACAGTGACGTTAAACTGCCACTGAGAGAAGCCATCTATGTGGGTCTCATCATCAATGAACTCATAACAAACCTTCTCAAGCACTTCAAAGCAGCTACTTATACCGCTGTCACGATCATACTCCAACAAACACACAACAAATATCAACTCCAAATCAAATCACCAAACAGAGAAAAAGCCATCCAACCGTCCGGCAAAGGACTTGGTCTGCTCATCGTAAAAACATTGGTGGAACAACAGCTTGAAGGTACACTGCACTACAGTGACGACAACGATATCATAACAATAAGGTTCGAACTATGAAAAAAGTTTTGATTGTCGAAGACGAAAGTTTGGTCGCGATGGAGATAGCTGAAACGGTAGCAGCGCATGGTTTTGCAGTCGTTGGAACCTGCGCCGACGGCAACTGCGCCATAGAAACGGCCAAGATGCAACAACCTGAACTTATCCTTATGGATATACGACTCAAAGGGGAGATGGATGGCATCAAAACGGCGGAACGAATTCTTGAGTACTGCAACTCTTTACTCATCTTTCTCACCGCCTTCTCCGACAAATACCATATAGAGCGCGCCGTCGCACTCAACCCTCTTGGATATCTCATAAAACCGATCCGCAAAGCCGAGCTCCATGCTCTTTTGAATATGGCGGAGCTCCATCGAAACGATACACTTGAGGGAGATCTGATTTTAGATACGCATTTTAGTATCGAGTCCAAAACCGCGCTGCTGATCAAAGACGGCTACTATGTCTCCCTGACAAAAAAGGAGCGTCAACTGTTGCGACTTCTTATAGAGAACAAAAACGGCGTCGTCTCTTTTTACGAGATGGAGCTTGCCATCTGGCCAGACAAAATCCCAAACGACAGCACGAGACGCTCCCTTGTCAACAGACTGAGAGCCAAGATGGACAATCGCTTTTTGGAAACCATACACGCCGAAGGCTACAGACTCCTTTCTACAACGGCAGATCTCTGACACTCCAGCAAATTTTTTACTCACATTTTATCCTTAGATTTCTTGCAAAACTCTTCAACATCGTTCCAATTATCCTGCTTCTCATCCTATATCCTTATACACAAATCTATTTCTTCAAGTCGATTCCAATAAATAAACGTTGCAATAAAGCTCTGAATTTTGCAACGTTTTTGGGACGACGCTTTCATATAATTTTGCCAGATCAATAAAAAGGATTCATCATGAAAAAAATAATAACAACAGCGGCATTTGGAGTTGCTGCAGCGGCATTGATAGTTGGGTGTGGCGGAGGAAGCGGAAGCACTCCTCAAACACCACGGAGCGACATCCAAAAAGGTGTAGGGTACTATCTTGACAGTGCCGTAGTCGGTGCGGACTATATCTGCGGTACACTCGAAGGAGTGACACAAAAAGATGGAAAGTTTTTCTTCGAAAAAGGCAAAGATTGTAAATTCCTTGTAGCAGGTATCCCACTGAGAAATGTCCCCGCAAATAGACTGAGCGACAACGCCAAAATCGTAGAAGACAACCTCACCGTAGCAATGTTCCTCCAATCCATAGACAACGACGGCAATGCATCAAACGGTATCGAAATAAATGAGAAAGTCTCCAAAACTCTCAAAACAGTGTTTAAAGAAAAAGGAATCAAAGAAGTACCTCATGACAATCTCGATGTCGTAGTCGATCAAATCAAACAGCATGTCGACAGCTTCAAAGGAGAAGTCAAAGATATAGACACAGTACGTGAACACCTTACCCAAACACAGGCGCAAGTACTCAAAGAGTTCCTAAGCGGAAAGACGGTCTATACAAAGATAGACGGCAAAGAAGGGTCTTTGGAGAGCTGGAGTTTTGGCGATTCATTCGATACAATCGTCTGGAAGGAGCTTGTCGGCGGTAACGATACCGACACATCGACGATCAGCGACGTGACAGGTTCCTCTTTCATCGTGACAGATTCTGACTCGAGTGCCAAACTGACCGTTATGGAACAACACGGGGATTACATTTTTGTAAATATCCATATGCTCTCTGGTAACGGTAATGATGAAATACTTAAAGTTTATTTTGACAAAGATAAAGCTGAAACGGCGTTTGGCATCAAACAGGCTGCAAACAGTCCAAAAGCGTTACTATCAGGTAAAACAGTCTATACAACAATAGACGATAAAAGAGGTACACTGGAGAGCTGGACATTCGATGCTTCGTTCAGTCAAATAACATGGAAAGAACTTGTCGGCGGCAGTGATGTCGATATATCGAGAATTAGCGATACAACTGATTCCTCTTTTGTTGCAACCGACAATGATTCAAGTGCGAAGTTGACTCTTCTGGAACGACATGACGACTATCTGCTCGTTAGTATCCACATGCTCTATGGCGGCGGCACAGATGGAACTTTGAAAGTCTATTTTGACAAGATAAAAGCCGAAACGGCATTTGGTATAAACAACGAAACAGGAGGTTCAAACGGCGGTTCCTCGACAGCAAAGCCGGATTTAAGCGGACGAAACGTCATTCATATAATGTACAATGTAAATCCCACATACGCAAATACCTATTTGGCCGGCTACAGCGATTATGATCACTATACCTCCCAAAATATTTCATCATCCATTCATTGCAGCGACTATGGATTTGACGGCGGTGACTCCAATATCCGAGTCACTTCCATACCCCAACTCCACAATGTGAAATATACCAACAAAACTACCGGTGAAAGTTGTGATGAAACCGACTATACAGAAATAAACAGCGCAAACGGCTCATCCAATGTAATCTTCGCCTATTATTTGCAAGCGATAGATGATTCTTACAACAAATAAAACAGAACAGGAGAACAATTATGAAAACGAAAATGATAGTGGTAACGTTTGGACTGACTGCAGCATTCATAAGCGGATGCGGAGGCGGAGGTTCTTCCTCCGCTGACTCCTCTTCATCGGGAAAGGGGAGTAATGTAGGCTATTATCTTGACAATGCAGTCGAAGGTGTCTCTTACCTGTGCGGAACAAAACGCGGAACGACTGACAAAAACGGACGTTTTTATTTCGATACAAATGCAAGCTGCACATTTTCAGTCGCAGATATTCCGATTCGCTATGTGGCTGCTGCAGATTTATCGAAAAATGTAAAAATATACGAAGACAATGCACATACGGCTCGTTTTTTACAATCATTGGATTACGATGGAGTTATAGACAACGGAATTCAAATCAAAAAGAGTGTGATCGATTTTTTAAAAGACAGAGCAACAAACGACATACCTCAAACGGATTTGGATATTCAGATCCTCATCGGTAACCTCAAGCAAAACGATCCATCGTTCGAAGGGAAAAATGTGAATATTCTTGATGCTTTGTCCCACATCAACGCAACTAAACTCGCAAACGAAGATGAACGAAACGAAGTACTTTCCAGCTTGGAATCCCTACTCTTTAAACTGGGTTTACGCGTACATGTCGGTAATACGTTTCGATGGGATGCCGATTTAGAAATCAACAGACTCACGCATGTCCTGTCTTACTTGAACAGTAAAATAGATCAGGCTGCAAATGAATTGGCTGATGAAGATCTTACCGATTCGCAAAAAAAAGAAATAGACGAGCTGCTTTCTCACAGAGATGCACTGAGCACTCTTGTTTCAAAATTGAAAAATCAAAACGACACTCTTGTTCAAAATGTCAAAAAAGTGAAAGATATAAAAACGATCAATATGACTGCCGACAATATCGATCAAACGACACAAAGCAATGTTCGAAAATATTTTGAAAAGCTTGGAGCGAGATACATGATAAGCATACCGGGAATAAATGCTTCTTTGGAAGAGCGCTATATGTACGAGGCCGCCGAAATCGCTTATGCGATTGATGGGATTTTTACAGAATTACATATGCGTATGGATCTGCTGAAAAAAGCATACGCGACGATGTATGAAAAACTTCACAAAGCTTACTTGGCAGAGAATTCCAATGAAGCGGGAAGTGGAACATCGAGTGAATGTAAAATGGAAAACTACAGTAATGTCGATCTTGGCGGTCAGGCAAATCCACAGTGTCAGTATGCATTTTTCCTCCAGTGCGAAAAAGGAAAATATCCGCAGCAGGCGGTAGAGTTGGAGAGAAGAATTCAAACAGTATGTTCGATTTTGGATTCTTTCAAGCCCTACGGTGGTTTATCCTCTAAGGAGTGTAATTATTGTAAAACTTCCATAGAATAGTACTCGGCACTGACCGAATGGAATAAAAGTTGCTGAAATTGAAGCAAAAGATTCCAAGGAGTCAACAATGCCAAGAGAAGTAAAATACAAAAGAATGAGTCAAGAAGA
>JALUFE010000087.1 GCA_027052175.1 Helicobacteraceae bacterium
ACTTGAGAAAGCTATGAAAGAGGAAGCTGTAGATGTCACTCTCTTTAGTCCCAAGAGTGCTGCGGGTGCTTTGCACCCCGTTATGCAGACGATGGACAGGATTGTCGAGTATTTTGTATCGATGAATTTTTCCGTTCAGACCGGCGGAATGGTGGAGGACGATTTTCATAATTTCGAAGCGCTTAACCTGCCGAAGTACCATCCGGCACGAGATATGCAGGATACATTTTACTTCAAAGACGGGATGCTGCTTCGTACACACACTTCGCCTGTACAAATAAGAACGATGCAAAGTACGACGCCGCCCATACGTATGATAGCGCCGGGAGCGGTTTTCAGACGTGACTATGATCTAACGCATACGCCAATGTTCCATCAGGTCGAGGGGCTGTTAGTCGATAAAGAGGGAAAAGTCTCGTTTGCAAACTTGAAGTTTATCCTTGAAGATTTTTTGAAGTATATGTTCGGCGAAGTCGAAGTGCGTTTTCGTCCAAGCTTTTTCCCGTTCACGGAACCGAGTGCGGAAGTTGACATCAGCTGTGTTTTTTGTAAGGGAGAAGGATGCCGTGTCTGTTCTCATACCGGATGGCTGGAGGTGCTTGGATGCGGCATCGTCGATCCGAATGTTTTTAAGGCGGTAGGTTATAATAATGTAAGCGGTTACGCCTTTGGACTCGGAGTGGAGCGTTTTGCGATGCTCATTCATCGCATCGGTGATTTGAGAAGTTTGTTTGAAGCGGATATGAAACTATTGGAGCAGTTTGTATGATAATAACCAAAAGCTGGCTTAATGAATGGATAGAAGTCGCGGATATAGAGACGGATGTCATTGCAAAAACACTGAATTCTATCGGTCTTGAGGTTGAAAGGGTGGAGGAGTTTCGTGTACCCGAGAAAGTGGTTTTCGGTCATGTACTTGAGTGTGAGAAACATCCCGATGCCGACAAGCTCAGTGTCTGCAAGGTAGATATAGGGACAAGTGTCCGTCAGATCGTATGTGGGGCGAAAAATGTGCGTGCAGGTCTGGATGTGGTTGTAGCGACCATCGGTGCCCAGCTACCTAACGGAATGAAGATCAAACATGCAGTGCTTCGTGGAATCGAAAGCGAGGGGATGATCTGCTCCGCAGGAGAGATAGGAATTGCCGAGTTTGGTGAAGGGATCATCGAAGTGGATGCTTCGATAGGTTCATATGAAATCGGTCAGGAAGTGAAAACGCATCCTCTTTTTAACGATGATCTGATCGAGATTGAACTTACAGCAAACAGGGGAGACTGTCTCAGTGTACGTGGGATAGCAAGAGATCTTAGTGCTGCTTTCAACCGCCCTCTTAAAGACAATAACAGCGAAGAGTTTTTGGATAAAAAGCTGGGGATAGGACGGGTTTTTTCTCTGCTGCACAAAAATGATCTTGATGTCAGTATGCTCTATAGAGCCGTCGAACTGAAAAATATTGTGCTGCCGATGATTGTGCAGTTGCGTCTTGCGCAGGTTGAAGAGAATTTCAAGAGACGAATCGAATCACTCATTTACTATGTTACGCACAGCACGGGGGTGATTCTTCGCGGATATGATTACGATTTTTTCAAAGAGGATGAGGAGGGAATCGCCAGAGGTGAGCTCAAAGAAGAGGATGGTTTTATTGCACTGTATGCAAAAGAAAAGTGTGCATCCGTCGTAGGTATCAATCAGTCTGAAGCTTCCAAAGCCAAAGACAGTGATACGGTTTTGATTCTTGAAGCGAGCTACATAGCGCCTGAAAGTGTCTCACGTGCTATGATGGAGAAAAAGATTCCAAGCGATTATGTCTTTTACAGAAGTTCACGTGGCAGTGAACCTGAGCTTGAGATCGGAATGGAATATCTCCTAAAACTGCTTCGCCTGTATGCCGATGCTGAAGTTTTCGGTGGTGATATCGAGCTTAACGATGAATGGAGCGAGGAGATCGTCAGTATCAAAAAAGGGGAGATGGACGCCATCATCGGGATGGAGGTCGATAAAACACGTGTGACCAATATTCTCAAAAATCTTGGATTTGCCCTGCAGAAGTCATCCGGCGATACTTTTGTGCTGCAAGTGCCGAAATTCAGACATGATATCAAGAATAAACAGGATATCGTCGAGGAGGTCGTGCGTTTAATCGGCATTGACAATATCCCTGCAAAACCTATCGAATTTGTCGAAGCAAACAGATTGAGCGACGATTATTTCGCTTACAAAAAGCGACAGCACTTTAGAAACAAAGCTGCAAACACAGGTTTTTTCGAAGCGGTCCATTTCGTGTTCGATGACAGCAGTGAATTGAAGAGAGCGGGATTTGAGGTGCTGCAAGATGAACTTGCCATTCTCAACCCAATCGTCAATACGCTTGATACTCTGCGTCCGACGACGATGAACTGGCTGCTCAAGTCAGCTTCGCAAAACAGAAAAAACGGTTATAACGGCATTCATATTTTCGAGCTCGGCAGTGTCTTCACCCCACAACGTGAAGAGCGGTTGCGCTTAGGATTTATAAGTAGCGGCGAAAGAGAGCGGGATGCGCTTGCCAATAACGGGAAACCGAAAAGAGTCGGTTTTGAGTTTTTTGTACAGAAGATAGCCAACGTGGTCGGTGATTTTGAGCTCAAAGCGTATAAACCGCTTCATACGCTTGCACATCCATACCAGTGTGCCGCAATATATCAAAACGGGGATATGATAGGAGAGCTTTTCAGGGTGCATCCGCTGATTGAAAAAGAGTTTGATCTTGACGTGACGTTTTTGTGCGAGATCGATTTCGACAAACTTGTTCTTGAACTCAAAGAGGCTGAAAATGTTTCGAGATTTCAGGCTTCTTTTAGAGACCTCAGTCTGCTTGTACCTGTAAATGTACCTTATGAGGAGATCAAAGAGGTGATCGAGGAAGCGAAAAGTGATGAAGTGGTACGTTTTTATCCTGTAGACAGATACAAAGATGAAAAGCTTGGAGAAGAGATGAGCCTTACACTGCGGTTTATGCTTCGAAGCGATGAAAAAACGTTGGAGGAAGAGGATATCGTTTCGGCGATGGATGGTATTCTCTCCGCTCTTAAAGAGAAAATGGGAATAGGGCTGAGATAGATGAGGCAGATAGCTACGGTGAGTCCGGCAAAGCCGTTTTCTCTCAAGATCGATACGATCGCACCAGATAAATCGATATCACATCGGAGTGCAATGTTTGCGATGTTGGGAGAGGGTAGAAGTGTCATAAAGAACTTTTTGCGTGCAGAAGATACACTCAACACTCTTCAAATAGTACGTCATCTTGGAGCCAAAGTCGAAGATGACGGCGAAGTGATCACCGTCAGTTCTGAAGGGATAGCGGAGAGCTCCCAAGTGCTTGACTGTGGCAACAGCGGAACAGGAATGCGTCTTTTTTGTGGACTTCTAAGCAGTGCAGACGGACATTTTGTACTTACGGGTGACAAATACCTCAGATCCCGTCCTATGAAACGTGTGACAGAACCGTTAAGAGCGATTGGTGCGAAGATAGATGGGAGAAAGAACGGCGATCTCGCGCCTCTTTGCATACGAGGAGGCAGTCTCAAAGCTTTTTCCTATGAGAGCAAAATCGCATCTGCGCAGGTCAAGAGTGCGATGATCCTTGCCGCACTTCATGCCGACGGTATTTGCCGCTATAAAGAGCCGGAACGCAGCCGTGATCATACGGAGCGAATGCTTCGAGGAATGGGAGCAAAGATTGCAACAGACGATGATCTCGTTACGACTGTTGAGCCGCTTGACGGCTTGCTGAGGCCGCTGCACATTCGTGTACCTGCCGATCCTTCAAGTGCCTTCTTCTTCGCTGTAGCGGCAGCGATAACCCCTCAAAGCGATGTTGTCTTGGAAGGAGTCACCCTCAATCCGACTCGCATAGAGGCCTTTGAAGCACTTAAAAAAATGGGCGCGAATATCGAATACGAACTCAAAGAGGACAAGTATGAGCCTATCGGAGATATCCGTGTACGCTATGCACCGCTGCACTCCATAGAGGTGAGTGAACGCATTTCTTGGCTTATAGATGAATTGCCGGCACTTGCAGTCGCCATGGCATGTGCCGAGGGAGAGAGCGTTGTTAAAAATGCAAAAGAACTACGTGTCAAAGAGAGTGATCGCATCGCCACGGTCGTAGCCGGTTTACGTGCCTGCGGTATCGATGTCGAGGAGAGAGAGGATGGTTACAGAATAAAAGGAGGAGAATTGCAACCTGCTGTTATCGACAGTCACGGTGATCATCGCATTGCTATGAGTTTTCTGATAGCGGGACTTCGCAGTGGTATGAAAGTAGAGGATGTGCAGTGCATCAATACCTCTTTTCCGAATTTCTTCGAACTGCTTGAAAAGATTACGAAAGTGAGTCTCGCGTGAAAATAGAACTTGCAGAAAGTTACGGATTCTGTTTTGGAGTCAAAAGAGCCATCAAAATAGCCGAAGAACATCAAAACTCCGCAACATACGGACCTCTTATACACAATTCACTTGAGATCAAACGGCTCGATCAAAACTACAATGTTGGGCTGATTGAGAATTTCAAAGAGTTCAAGCCGGGTGATACGGCGATAGTAAGAACACATGGCATACCGAAAAATGAACTCGAAGAACTCACCAAAACCGGGGTGGATGTTGTAGATGCAACGTGTCCGTATGTAACAAAGCCGCAGCAGATATGCGAGAAAATGAGTGAGGAGGGATACGATATCGTTATTTTCGGCGATGAGAAACATCCAGAGATCAAGGGTGTGAAAAGTTATGCTGTAAATGGAGCGCATGTAGTGACAAGCGTGAAGGATTTGGAAGAGATCAAGCTTGGTGAACATATAGCACTCGTCGCTCAAACTACACGGAAAGTGGAAGAGTATCTTGAAATTGCTTCTTATTTGATTCCCCGTCACAAAGAGGTACGGGTTTTTAATACTATCTGCAACGCCACGTTTGAAAATCAAGAAGCTGCACGCAAACTCGCAAAAAGAGCCGATATCATGATCGTCATAGGCGGAAAGAACTCTTCTAACACCAAACAGCTTTTTTCGATAGCAAAAGAGGGATGCATAAACAGCTATCATATAGAAAACGAAGACGAACTTGAGTGTTCATGGTTTGAAGGCAAAGAACTCTGCGGTATTACGGCAGGAGCTTCGACACCCGACTGGGTTATTCAAAATGTCGTCGATAAAATAGAAAAAGAGTGCCAAAAATAGTTCCTTTTCTCTTTTTTATCCCTTTCTTATCATTATTTCGATATAATCACACCAATTTTTATGTAACAAGAGGAATAGGTAATGGCGTTCGATAACGAATTCGTAGAAGAAGAGAGTTTTGCAGAGTTATTTGCTGCAAGTGAGAAAGAGCAACAATCAACTAACAGAGTCGTTGAAGGTGAGATAGTAGAGATACAAGAGGATGAAAACAAGGCACTTGTAGGCGTCGGTGACAAGTTGGAGGGAATCATCTCTCTTGATGAAATAAAAGATGAAAACGGTGAACTCAAGTATGGTGTAGGTGACAAACTTAAAGTTATGATCACCGGATACTATAATGAAAGACCTAAGATATCACACAAAAAAGTTCTTGAGCAAGAGAAAATCATAGAGTTTATCAATGAGCATAAAGATGACTATGAGGATCTCGTCATAGAGGGAACGGTTGTGAAAAAGAATCGTGGTGGATACGTTATCGAGTCGGATAACATGCAGTTCTTTATGCCACGAAGCCTCGCGGCATTCAAAGAGGGTGACAATGTCATAGGCAGAAAAATAAGAGCGCAGGTTATCAAAATCGATCCGGAAGAGAACTCTGTAGTCGTTTCAAGACGAAAACTCTTCAACGAAGAGAGAAAGAGAAAAAAAGAGATCATCGACAGACTTATGCAAGAAGATACGATTGTAGAGGGTGTTGTCAAGAAGATAACAAGCTACGGTATGTTTGTCGATGTAGGTGGTGTTGACGGGCTTGTCCATTATAACGAGATCAGTTACAAAGGACCTGTCAATCCGGCAAAACTTTATAAAGAAGGTGATACGGTCATTGTCAAAGCTATCAATTACGACAAAGAGAAACGTCATCTTTCTCTATCGATCAAAGCTGTACAGCCTGATCCGTGGGAAGAGGTCGAGAATGAACTCGATGAAGGTGATGCTATCACCGTAACAGTTTCCAATATCGAGAATTACGGTGCATTTGTCGATCTTGGAAACGACATTGAAGGTTTCTTGCATATATCTGAGATATCGTGGGACAAAAATGTCAAAAATCCTGCAGATTATTTGAATGTCGGTGATCAGATCGATGTGGAAGTGATTGAGATCAACCCAAAAACACATAAACTTCGCGTTTCTCTCAAAGCGTTGCAGCCAAAGCCGTTTGAAGAGTTTGTCAAAAACTATCATGAAGGTGATGTGGTCGAAGGTGAAATCACTTCACTTACCGATTTCGGTGCGTTTGTGCGAATCGGACAGGTAGAAGGTTTGCTTCATAACCAAGATGTTTCATGGGAAAAAGGTGCAAAAGCCAAAGACCTCTTCAACGTCGGTGATAAAGTGGAGGTGAAGATCGCGAAAATCAATGAGCCTGAAGAGAAGATATCTTTAAATCGAAAAGTGTTGCTGGAGTCTCCGCTTGAAAAGTTTGCAAAAGAGCATAAAGTCAATGATATAGTCAAAGGTAAAATCCGTGATATCAAAGATTTCGGTGTGTTTGTAACACTTGAAGACGGTGTAGATGCGCTTATTCGTGATGAAGATCTCGCTCCGTTGAATAAAGATGAACTGCAAAAAGATCAAGAGATCGAAGCGGTTATTTCTCAAATCGACACAAAAAGAGATCGTCTTCGTCTTTCAGTCAAAAAACTTGACTACATCAAGTCAAAAGCACTTCTCGATGAGCTCAATGAGGAAGATACATCCAATTCGCTCGGTGAACTGATCAAAGAGAAGATCAAATAAGCAAAAGTGCATGAAAAAGATTCTTAAATGGCTCTCACTGCTGTTTGCGGTGAGTGTTGCCATTTTTGTAATCTTTTTGCTCTATACTGTCAATGTAGAAGAACCTGTGCTAAAACCAAAGCCGCTTGCCCCTTTGGTAAAGAAGCAGGAGATGAAAAAAGAAGTACTTTGGTTAGATCATTTTGTTGAGAGAAAGAAAAAGGATTATCTCTTTCCGATAGGAGAGATATACATCAAAACAGATCTTTTAAAGAGTGTACCCACTCGAAAATCTTTCAAGATTACACTTGGTAATCTCGACTCTTATCAGACTTTTTGTTTGCGCGAAGAGCTTGGACGAATGGGGGTGCGTTATTTTCTTAAAAAGTCAAAAGGCGAGACAATACTCCGAATCTACTCTGAAAGTACACAGAAATTGAATGATTTGATTAAAGTACTGAAAAAATATCATATAGATGCCAAAATCCAAAAGAGGTGAAACAATGAAAAAATATACTATCGTCGTATGTGACCATATCCATCCTGCCGGTCTGGAGATGCTGGAGAAAGATGCAAACATCAACTATGTCAATGCTGCGGACTTGCCAAAAGAGCAGCTTGTAAAAGAGGTTATTCCAACGGCTGATGTGGCAATCACTCGTAGTTCTACGGATGTAGATGACTTTTTCCTAGATCATGCAAAAAATCTTAAAGCGATCGTGCGTGCAGGCGTTGGAGTGGACAATGTCGATATAGAGCGCTGCTCCAAAGAGGGGATCATCGTTATGAATGTCCCGACTGCCAATACTATCGCAGCGGTTGAGCTTACTTTTGCACATATGCTTGGTTGTATGCGAGCTTTCCCATACGCGCACTCTCATCTCAAAGATCAGCGAATTTGGAAAAGAGAAGCGTGGTATGGTTATGAGCTTAAGGGCAAGAAGCTTGGTATCATCGGTTTTGGAAATATCGGAAGCCGTGTCGGTAAGCGTGCGAAGGCGTTTGAGATGGATGTGATTACATATGACCCATACATCGATCCATCCAAAGCGACCGATCTTGATGTAGAGTACACGACAAACTTCGATGATATATTGGCGTGCGATATTATCACGATCCATACACCAAAAAATAAAGAGACGATCAACATAATCGATAAAGAAGAGATCGCGAAAATGAAAGACGGTGTTGTTCTTGTCAACTGTGCCCGCGGCGGTTTGTATAATGAAGATGCACTCTATGAGGGACTTAAAAGCGGTAAGATCAGATTTGCCGGTATGGATGTCTTTGTCAAAGAACCTGCAACGGACAACAAACTGCTCGATCTTGACAATATCACCGTAACACCACACCTTGGAGCCAATACACACGAGTCACAGTACAACATCGGTACGCAAGCCGCTCAAAACGCGATAGCTGCAGCCAAAGGTGTTGCGTATCCTAACGCACTCAATCTTCCTATAGATGAGAGCAAGATTCCTGCATTTGTTAAACCTTTCCTGGAAATGGGACAGAAGATCGGCTATATGGAAGCACAGATGCACAAAGCGAAAATCAGTGCGATCAAAATCACGGGACAAGGTGAGATTGCGGCTTATCTCAACTCTCTTGCGACTTTCGTTGCCGTTGGTGCGATGAGTCATACAAGTGACGATACGATCAACTATGTCAACGCTGATTTCATCGCCGAGGAGAAAGGTATCAAGATCGAAACGGAAGAGATGAGTGAATCCTCCGTCTATAAAAACCTTATCCGTGTCAAGATGACGACAACGGACGGTAACACGGTCACTATGAGTGCAACGATCTTCGATGACGGGAAAGAGCGTATCGTATGTTTGGATGGTTTCGATATAGAAGTAGCGCTCAAAGGTGATATGATCCTCTTTAAAAACACCGATGTCCCTGGAGTGATCGGTTCGGTTGGAACGATCCTTGCACAAAACAATGTCAACATCTCCGACTTCTCACTTGCGAGAAACGAGAAAAAAGAGGCACTTGCAGTGATCCTTGTGGATAATGAAGTAAGTCAAAAAGCACTCGATGAGCTTGCAGCACTCGATGCGTGTCTGGGTGTAAACTACGTCAGACTCTAATCTCTTCGACCCTTTTTGGGTCATCATCTTCTTTAAGTCTTTTTTTATCATGATAAAACAGAGTGTAAAAGAAAAAGGGAAGTTTATTTCCCTTTTTTGATTGTAACGACGATCGCACCGCGAAGATCGCCCATTTTATATCCTGTTGCTTTGTCGGTAGGGTAGATGTCTTTGATGGCTTGTGCCAGTTTTGGTCTTTTGCTCAGATCACCGTGACAGATAATGCAGGCTTTTTTCTTGATGACAAGCGGTTTGTAAACAATGGTTTTGTCATTTTTTTCTACGATGATACTCGATGCTTTTTGACTCTTTTTGTAAGTATCTTCCATTTTACGAAGGATTGCTGCCTCTTCACTATTTGGAGTATTGGCAGGATTTCTCGGTTTGAGAGAGATCCGCTTGACATCGATTTCTTTGCCAAACTTGTCACTGACTTTTTGGGTAAGATTGTAGGCATTTGTGCTGCAAAACCGGAGTGCATCTACGGGACCGTTGGCTTTGAGATGTTTTTTGAGATTGCCGCCAAGAGTCTTGAGTAGTTCTTTTGCGACTTTATTTGCCGTTTGCTCGTAAGAGCTTGGATTTGCAAGCAAAACGCTTACTGCAAATGTTGAAGCTAAAACTATTTTTTTCATCTTTGTTTCCTCTATTTTGGTTCGTTTGGGCAGCTGAGTTCCATCATAATTTGCATCTCATTCCCATCTTCATTGACATAAAATCTGTGTTTTTTGCACCATTGTGAATTCATATGGTTGACCAGTTTGAGTGCGGCAAACTCCGCCTCTTTTTTGTCTGTAAATGTTTGTGCGAGTTTTTCATCGAGCGTTGTGTCTTTTTTTGCGCATCCACATTTTTTTTCTAGTTTGAGTGTATACATATAAC
>JALUFE010000088.1 GCA_027052175.1 Helicobacteraceae bacterium
ATAAAGCGCAGCGGAAAACATGTGGCGATACTGCAGGATATCAGCGGTCCCAAAATCCGCGTAGGCGATCTCGAAGAGCCGTTTGAGCTTAAAAGCGGCGATATTTTGGAGTTTGTCAAAGAAGATATCGTCGGAAAGCGGGTGGATGAGCACACTTACCGCCTTACGATCAATCAAAAGGACATTCTCGGTAAAATTAAAGTAGGGGAGTATATCTATCTCTATGACGGTATCATCCGTGCAGAGGTGCTCGCAAACGACGGAGAGAAAGTCGTAGCACGCATAGAAAACGACGGGCTTTTAACATCGAGAAAGGGAGTGAACTTCCCTCACAGCCGCATAGACATCGAAGTACTGACACCAAAAGACAGAGAAGATATGAAGTGGGGTGTGGAGAATGGAGTGGACTTTATGGCGATCTCTTTCGTGCAAAATGCCGGGGATATGATAAAAGCACGAGAGCTTGTCACAAGTTACGGAGGTGATCAAAAACTCATAGCCAAGATCGAGAAGTTCGATGCGGTGGAGAATATCGACGAGATTTTGGAGCACTCCGATGGCTTGATGGTCGCACGGGGAGATCTTGGGATCGAAGTGCCGTTTCATCGTGTGCCGATCATCCAAAAGGAGCTCATCTTCAAAGCAAATGAAGCGAGCAAGCCCGTTATCGTCGCGACACAGATGCTGCTCTCGATGACGAAGAACGAGCGCGCGACCCGTGCCGAGATCAGCGATGTTGCCAATGCGGTGCTCGATGGAACGGATGCCGTAATGCTCTCAGAAGAGAGCGCCATAGGGGATCACCCGCTTTTGGTGGTAGAGACGATGAGCAGTACGATCAAGGATGCCGAGGAGATCTACTACTACAATCGTTTTGATTTTTACGACGAGTATGACGAGATGGATCTCATAGATGAGAGTGTCGTGCGTTTGGGGGATGATCTGGGCGTGGAGGCGCTTTTGGCGGCGACGACTTCGGGAGGCTCTGCGCGAAAACTCTCGCGCTACAAACCCCGTATGCCTATCTACGCCATCACGCATGATGAAAAAACGGCACGTTCTCTCGCGCTTAGCTGGGGTGTAGAGACGAAGTTCATCGTAGAGAAAAATTCGCTGGGTGAAGTGCTACGCTCTTTTGTATATGAAGCGAGCCAGAGTAAAACGCTTGACTTTTCCAAACGCTATATCCTTACTGCCGGCAACCCGACGGGAGTAGCCGGCACGACCAATGTTATCAGAATCTTTACACAAAATGAGTTTGATTACTATTTAAGGAGTTGATATGGCAAAAATCACTCTGGAAGTAAACGACAAAAAGCTCGATACACTGCTTACGATCTTGGAAAATCTCAAAGAGGGCATGATCGAAGAGATATCTGTCGATAAAAAGCGAAGCTACAACAAACCAAAAAGAAGTGAACCGGCAAAACCCCTACAGTCTGCCCCACAGCCTGTGAGTGTTTCCAGAGGCAAATATATAGATCCGCAAACTTTCAAAGAAAGACTTAAAAGGATGAAAAAATGAACTGTCCCAAAACGGACTGTCAAAAAACTATAGAGTTTAGGCACGCCTGTAAAACTTTTTGCAAAAAGAAGATCATCAGTGATGAGGATATCCGCTACATCCTCGAAGCGGGCCGAATGGCGCCAAGCTCCTTTGGTATGGAAGGATGGAAGTTTTTGGTCATAACAAATCAAGAACTCAAAGAGAAGCTACGACCCCTTTGCTGGAATCAGGCGCAGATAACCACGTGCAGCCATTTGGTGGTCATTCTTGCCGCCATCGACGCGCTTCGACCAAGCAGCGGCATCCCCCAAAAACGCTTTGCGCGCAGAAGACTGCCAAAAGAGAAGGAGGAGACCTACATCAAGCTCTACAGCGAGTTTTTGTCCGAAGAGATAACCGATGATGCAAAGATGTTCGCATGGAGCTCGAAACAGACCTACTTGGCAGCGATGCAGATGATGTTAGCTGCAGCCTCCATCGAGATAGACAGCTGTCCTATAGAGGGGTTCGAGCGCGAAAAGGTAGAAGAGTTGCTTGAGATCGACCCAAAAGAGTATCGTGTATCGCTACTGCTTCCGTTTGGATATCGCATCTACCCGCAAAGCGAGCATTTACGGCGCGACTTTGAGGAGGTTGTGGAGTTTATAGAGTAAAGATTATTTTTCAAGCTCTTTAACCCATCCTATCATCACTTCAGTCAGCTTTTCATTGGGGGCTTCCAAAAAGGAGATGACATAGTTGTCTGTCATTTTCGTTATAGCGATACTTCTTGGACGTACTGCCGGGACGTTTGGATGGGCTATCTCTTTACCGAAACAGAAGATGACGTTTTTTACATCTTCGATCCCCTCAGCGACAGAGTGCTCCTCTTTCGCCGTCGTATAGGCATAGTGATCAAAAACAGTGATAAAACCGGCAACCGGATGGGCATCGATTTTTGCTTTGAAGTACTCGACGAGTTCGTCGATGCTTTTTTGAGTCGAGATTGTCGTTGTGTAGAGAGGGAACTTGTTTTTAAATAGTAGTTGTTGCATAAAATACTCCTGGGAAAGTTTAAAGGAGTATTTTATCTGCTTATGATAAATATAAGTAAGGAGTTAGAGGCTTTTGACAAACTCACTCATCATCCGCACACCCGCACCTGTTGCGCCGTAGTTGTTGACATCCCATGGGCTTTCGGTGTAAGCCGTCCCTGCGATGTCGAAGTGGAGCCACTTTTGTTTGTTCTCCTCTTTGATGAAGGCATCGAGGAAGAGTCCTGCCGTTATCGCGCCGCCGTAGGGTTTGGAAGCGATGTTGCAGATGTCGGCTATCTCGCTTTTGAGAAGTTTTCGCAGATGCTTGTTAAACGGCAGGCTGCCTGTGAGCTCTCCGGCATTGGAAGCGGCTTTGCCGATGCTGTGTTTGAGTCTGCTGGAGTGTCCCATAACGCCTGTCGTGTACTGACCGAGTGCGACCATGCAGGCACCCGTCAAAGTCGCGAAGTCGAAGAGATAGTCGCACTCTTTGATTGTGTCCTGGGCGTAGTCAAGCACATCGGCAAGGACGAGACGGCCTTCGGCGTCGGTGTTGCGTACTTCGATGGTTTTGCCGCTTCGAGATGTCAGTACATCATCGGGTTTGTAGGCGTTGCCGCCTATCATATTTTCCACCGCACCGATAAATGCGTGAACTTCGACATCGAGTTGCAGTTCACTGACGGCTTTGATCATCCCAAGCACGGCACTTGCACCTGCTTTGTCCATCTTCATAGTCACCATAGAAGTAGCGGGTTTGAGACTAAGACCGCCGCTGTCGTAAGTAAGCCCTTTACCGACAAGTACGACTCTCTTTTTGGCATTTTTTGGTTGGTAGGCAAGATGGATAAGGCGCGGAGCGTGAACGGATGCGCGTCCGACTGCCAAGATGGCGTTGCAGCTCTCTTTCTTGAGCTCCTTTTCTTCGAGGATCGTGCATGCAAGTCCATTCTCTTTAGCGAGTTTTTTGGCAATCTTTGCAAAAGTTCCCGGGTGGATGTCATCAGGAGCGGTGTTGACGATATCACGTGTGAAGCATGTGGACTCTGCGATGATTTTCGCCTCTTTAAAGAGTGGTTTGAGTTCTGAAGCTTTTTTCGATACGAGTTCGATCGTGATCTTCTTGTCGTTTTTTTCTGATTTGTACTTGTCAAATTCGTATGCACCAAGGATGAGTCCCTCTGTCACGGGTTTGATGCTTTTCTCATTGACGGAGAGTGCGACTGTTTTGAAGTTCGCTTTTTTGAGTGCTCTTGCAGCTACTGCCGCGGCAGTTCTCAAACTGTTTGGAGTTTTGTCATCAAGTCCTACAAACAGCTTCTCTTTCTCGTACAAAAAGCAGCTGCTCTCCTCTTTCGCCTCAAAGCCGGCACTCTCAAGCAGCTTTTTGTATCTGCTCTTTTCAAGTTCGTCTGGAGTTATAAATCTTATCTCTGTTTTTGTTGAACTTTTTTCGGTTAATTTTATATTCATATCTGTTTCCTTAATCAAAATGGAGTAAATCTTTAGCCTGTATCATATCTTTGTCACCACGGCCGCTTAGGTTGACGATGACGGTTTTGCCTTTGATGTCCGGCAGTTTTTTGAGGTACGCTACGGCGTGGGAGCTCTCAAAGGCAGGGATGATTCCCTCTTTTTGGCTCAGCCAGACAAAGGCGTCAAGTGCCTCTTGGTCGGTAATATAGTCGTACTTGACCGTCCCGTTATCTTTGTGAAAAGCGTGCTCCGGTCCGATACCCGGATAGTCCAGACCTGCAGAGATGGAGTGTGCCTCTAAGATCTGCCCGTCTTCATCCTGAAGCAGATAGCTCATTTGACCATGAAGTACTCCGGGACGCCCTTTTTGCAAACTGCAGCCGTTTTTGTCATCGATCCCAAGGCCTCCGGCTTCGATACCGATACACTGGACCTCCTCATCTTCGAGGAAGTGTTGAAAGATCCCTATAGCGTTGCTGCCTCCTCCGATACATGCAATGATGTAATCAGGAAGACGGTTCTCTTTTTGGAGTATCTGCGCTCGCGCCTCCCAGCCGATGATGGCTTGGAAGTCGCGCACCATCATAGGGTAGGGGTGTGGTCCGGCGACTGTGCCAATGATGTAGAAGGTGTCCCGCGCATTGGTCACCCAGTGGCGGATGGCGTCGTTCATCGCATCTTTGAGTGTTTTACTCCCACTTTCACAAGAGTGTACTTTCGCACCCAAAAGCTTCATCCTAAAGACATTCAGCTCTTGACGCGCGACATCCTTTGCACCCATAAAGATCTCACACTCCAAGCCCAAAAGAGCTGCTATCGTCGCAGTAGCCACTCCATGCTGTCCGGCACCCGTCTCGGCGATAACCTTTTTGTATCCAAGCCGTTTTGCCATAAGACCCTGAGCAATGACGTTGTTGACTTTGTGTGCGCCCGTATGGTTGAGATCTTCACGTTTGAAGTAAACTCTGGCTCCAAGTTCTTCAGAGATGTTGTGAGCATAGTAAAGTGGAGAAGGGCGGCCTACGTAGTCTTTGAGATAGTAATCCACCTCTTTCCAAAAATCTTTGTTGAATCGGATAGATTCGTACTCTTTTTCAAGTTTAAGAAGGGCCGGCATCAGTGTTTCGGGAACATATCTGCCGCCAAACATATCGAAATGTCCCAACTTGTCTGGATCAAATTTGCTTGGTTTTGGTATATACATCAATCAACCTCTATCAGTGTATAAACGGATGTCTTTTCACTCAGTTTTTTTATGCCGTCTAAAAAAGTAAGTCCAATGACAAAGCAGGCTTCCATACACTCTGCATCCGCCTGTTTTATAAGCTCTGCCGCTGCATTTGCCGTTCCGCCTGTAGCGATGAGATCATCCATAAGCAGCACCTGAGCACCCTTTTTGCCTCTAAAAGCGTCGATATGTATCTCTATTTCATCGAAACCGTATTCTAACGAGTATTTTTGTGAAATCGTCGTGTAAGGGAGCTTACCTTTTTTACGAATAGGCACAAAACCAATGCCAAGCATCTGTGCCAAAGCAGCTCCAAATATAAAGCCTCGTGCATCGATACCGGCGATAAAATCGAGATTGAGATTTTTATAACGCTCATACAGATGATTCATCGTGACTCCAAACGCTCTTGAGTCGTTGAGCAGCGTCGTTATATCTTTAAAAACAATTCCCGGTTTTGGAAAATCAGGTATATCTCTGATAGCACCTTCTATTATTTTTTTCTCTGTTTGTGAGAGTGTCGTCATGTTTTCTCCTATAATAACGCTTCTATCCGATTCTCAAGCGCTTTTATTTTGTTGTTGAGACGTTCTACCTCTTGGCGGTGTTTGGAATTTCTCTGTTTGAGTATTTTCATCTCGTTTTTAAGTTTGCTGAGCTCTTCGGAGAGAATATCGACGTTGCCAAGTGCGCGCTGCAATTGAATCTGGTACTTTCTGATGAGAATTTCAGCTTCTTGAAGTGTCATCTTCATCAAATCGTTGCTCTTTTTTTCACGTTGTGTAATACTTTTGAAGTAGAACATTTTGATAAAGAGAAAGATAGAAAGGATTGCAAGCAGTGTCAGCAGTGACCACTCGAAGAACATCATTATATCCTTATTCGCAAGAAATTGCTTCTATTTTTGCAACTCTTCGTGCATGTCTGCCACCCTCGAAAGAGCCTGCCAGCCAGGCGTCGATGATAGAAGCTGCCACCCCTTTGCCGACAATGCGTTCTCCATAGCACAGAACGTTCGCATCGTTATGGCCTCGCGCAACGGATGCGGTGTAGGCATCATGACAGAGTGCGGCACGAATGCCTTTGTGACGATTTGCAGCCATACTCATCCCTATTCCGCTGCCGCATATCAAAATGCCCTGAGTACCTTCATTTGCCAAAACAGCTTCACAAACCTTCTCGGCATAGTCGGGATAGTCCACTCTGTCTGTCGTATAAGGGCCGAGATCTTCTACTTCGTGTCCCTTTGCTCTTAAATACTCCACAGTCCAGTCTTTGAGATCGACTCCCGCGTGATCCGTTCCTATATAAAATTTCATATAATTCTCCTAACTTAAAAGTAATCGTAAAACAGCCTCTACAGGCGAAAAAAGGACATAGTTCGCCAATGGTGTCATCAGTAGAACGAGTGCTATAATCATACCATAGGGTTCATATTTTACAAAGAATTCCGCCACTTTATAGTAACCGAGTTTGAGTGAGAGATGTTGAATGAAGTGTGCTCCGTCGAACTGGGGTATGGGCAGCAGGTTGAAAACACCCAAAACGACATTGATAAGAACGGTCTGCACCATAAACAGATAGAGCAGTATGTATATGAAGCCGTCCGCTGTTGTCGGTTGGGGCATCATACTTAACGCTATGCTCGCAAACGCGGCAATGGTGAAGTTGTAGACGATTCCTGCCAAGTCAACCTGCATCGCCGCATTGTAGCCTCCTTTTCGTTCGACTGTGCGCATATCGATAGGAACGGGTTTCGCCCATCCAAAAAGTATACCGCCACCATGTCCAAAAAGCAGAGGAAGAAAATACAAAAGAGCGGGGACGATAATAGTCCCCACCGGATCTATGTGCACGAGCGGATTGATGGAGAGCCGCCCTGCATCTTTGGCTGTCGTATCCCCATATTTGTAAGCGATATACCCGTGCATAATCTCATGCCCTATGATGGCAACGGCAAGTGCGGCTACCGCGGCGATCAGTTTGAGAATCTCAATAAAGTCCATTGTCGTTCTTGTCCTCTCTCAGACGCTCTTCTCTAGCTCGTTCAATATATTCCGGCTGTTCAAGCTGGGCAGGTGTTTTAAACATTCTGTCCCAGCGAATTTCATAGTTTTTGTCTATGCTGAAGTAGATAAACCATGGGGTTCCTTCGATATTGTCATACGGTACGGGACCCCAGAAACGACTGTCGTTTGAGTGGTCTCGGTTGTCTCCCATCATAAAGTATTCTCCCTTTGGCACTTCGACGGGACCAAATTCGAAAATAGGGAGCGGGTACCTGCCATTGTTAACGATGCGTGGATCATGATGGATTCCCGGATGTTTTTTCATATAAGGATTTTTGACCCATAATTTACCGGCAAATCGGACGATCTCATAACCTTTATACTGTTTCTTTATCCATTTGTCGCCCTCTTTGAAATGGATATAGAGCTGTTTGTCACTGACAAATAGCTCATCTCCGGGAAGTGCAACACAGCGTTTGACAAAATGGGTTTTGATATTCATCGGCGGACGAAATATGATGATATCACCACGTTTTGGCTTGTCACCGTCGATAAGTTTAAGTTTGTCACTCCACGGGATTACGGGAACCTCCAAAAACGGAATATAGGGCATAGGAATACCGTAAGCGAATTTTTTGGCAAAAAGATGATCTCCTACAAGCAGTGAGTCTTTCATACTCCCCGACGGAATGCGAAACGCCTGTGCAATGAAAAAGATAACGAAAAGAACGATTACAATCGTGCCGGTCCAGCTATTGGACCATTTATAGAGTTTATGAAGTTTTTCTTTCATTACTGTTCGTTCTCTGCGTGAAGTTTTGCGGCTTTGAGCGTATTGGCTAGAAGCATGGCTATCGTCATCGGACCTACGCCACCGGGGACAGGTGTGATATAAGAGCATTTTTTGGAAACATTCTCGAAATCGACATCGCCTACAAGCTTGCCTTCTTCCGTTTTGTTGATCCCGATGTCCACGACAACGGCTCCCTCTTTCACCATGTCTTCTTTGATAAGGTTGACAACTCCTGTACCTACAAAGATCATGTCAGCATTTAGAGTGTGCTTTTTGAGATCGTCCGTGAATATGTGGCAAACTTCAACAGTTGCATTGGCATTGAGCAACAGGGCTGCCATCGGTTTACCGACGATGTTGCTCGCACCTACTACACAGCAGTTTTTGCCCATCACATCGATGTTGTACTCGTTCAAAAGCTCCATAACTCCAAGCGGTGTGCAAGGAACGAAACCGTCCAGCCCGGTCGTCAGTCGCCCCACATTGTAGGGATGGAAACCATCTACATCTTTGTTCGGCTCGACCAGTTCGAGCAGTTTAGTGGTGTCTATATGCTTTGGAAGCGGAAGCTGGATCAGGATACCGTCGATGTTGGGGTTTTGATTCATCATTTTGATCGTCTCTTCGATCGCTTCCTGGTTGATCGTTTCGGGCATTTCGTGTGTAACGGAGTAGAAGCCGACGCGATCGCACGCTTTTTTCTTCATATTGACATATGCCTGGCTTGCAGGATCGTTGCCGACAAGTACAACGGCCAGCCCTGGTACTCTTCCTGTCGTCGCTTTGAGCGCTTCGACATCTTTAGCAACTTTTTCCTCTATCTTTTTTGCAAGTTTTTTTCCATCAAGTATCTGCATTGGATCACCGGTTTATAAAATTTTCGATATTATAGCACTTTAGAGTATATTGAAAGATTAACGGGAGAAAAAAGCGTAAGCAAGAAAGTAAAAAGTCTTTGTTTTCGCTTGCTTTTTACTTTCTCTCTGTTCTTGTTACTTTTTTATGTCAAGGTATAAAGAATGCTTGTTGAGAATCATTTCTCTTTCAATTTGGAGTAGACATTTTTTTCTTCAAACTCTATGCGTGATCCTACCGCTTCGACCATCTTGTTGAACTGCTTGATAAATTCTTCGTCAAGCTGTACTTCCGGTTTCGTATAGTGAGAGAGAAAGTCCAACAGTGCAAGTTTGGTTTGTCTGAAACTTTCTACGAACTCTTTAACGAGTCTTTCCGTCTCTTTATCGATTTCTTCGCTGTTGTGCATAAGCTTGAAAAGTTCGATATCTTCATCCATTACATGCTCTACGACAAGACTGTCCAGTTTTTTTAAATATTTTTTCGCTTCACCGAGCTTATTGAGAGAGTATGCACCAATGACTTTGTGTGCAAGTACGACCATCTCTTCATGCTCTTTGTGCCATTTTTTTACAAGTTTTTGATTTTTGGATGCAAAAAAATCAAACATATCTACACCACCTTCTCACGTTGTCTCGATTGTGCAAAAGAGAAGAGCAGCAGTGCAAACAACCACCCCTTCTCTGACTCTTCTTTTTACTTCAAAAAAGAGTCTATTGCAAAATCGTGAGTATTATAGCACATATACAAGCAAAAATATTTGAAAATCACAAAAATCTGTACGGGACGAGAATCTATATAGCAGTAACCGGTTGTTTGCCCCTGCCTTATCTTATATTGTTTTGCATGACATTCCTGTAATTCGGGATAAAAAAGATAAGGCACTGACCGAATAGATAATTAATTCATTCATTTCCCAAGATTTTTATTGACAAAAAACCAAGCGAGTCTATTATCAAGCCACTCAAAGCTTTTGGCATGGGCTTTGGAGCG
>JALUFE010000089.1 GCA_027052175.1 Helicobacteraceae bacterium
AGTGAAGTGGAAAATGTCGGAGAGTTGGAGCTGCCTGAAGAGTTTATCGTCTATCTCGGTGGTGAACATGAACTCAAAAACATCGAAGCGCTCAAAGTGAGTGGTGATTCGATGGAGCCGACATTCAGCTATGACGATACGATTTTTATCAACCGCTCAAAGACAGATATCCAAAGAGGCGGCATTTTTGTTCTACGAACGGAGGGAGGTCTGTTTATCAAGCGGGTTCTGCCAAGAGTGGATGGAAAAGTGGATATAATTTCAGACAATGACATCTACCCTGTACAAACGGTCGATAAAGATATGGTCAGTGTACTTGGCAGAGTAGTTGCGAAATTTGGAGAAGTGGACTAAGGTAGGGATGATACGTATTTTTTTTGTTGCAGTCATGCTCTTGCTGTTTGCGGGATGTGCACAGAAGCGTTTTTTGGTACTCGATCTGAATGACTCCGATGTGCGTGATCTTAAAGAACTGCCACAAGATGCCCAAGCATACATACAAAATCTGCAAGAGCATGCAACACTGCTTCCCACACAAAGAGAATACAACAAAAAATATTATCGTATATGGACTGCTCCGGTCGATGTAAATCTGAGTGAAGCGATGTGGCCGCACAGAGTATTCAATGCCAAAAGAGCCTATTACGGCATCAATCTGAAAAAGTTGCAGAGTCTCTTTTATGAAAAGATGCTTATTCGAGCCAACTTTAGAGACTATATGCATATCGCAAAAAAGGCGCTGACGATCCGCGGCACCGATATTCGGGCGTTTCCAACCTCTGAAGTGCTTTTAAAGCATCCAAACACGCCGGGAGAGGGATTTCCTTTTGATTATTTGCAAAACAGTTATATAGCCGCTAACAAGCCGCTGCTTGTTTCGCACTTTTCCAGCGATAAAAAGTGGGCGTTTGTCTTTAGTAGTTTTACTTCCGGATGGGTTAAAAGTACAGATATAGTCATATTACCCCAAAATGATGCCGATGTCTGGATGCAGGCTAAGCAGGTGCATATACTCAAAGACAAAGTGGCTGTTGTCGATAGAGACGGATATCTTTTCGATCTGCGTATAGGGATGATGCTGCCGCTTGTCAAAGAGAGTAAAGAGTTCTACACCGTTGTGACAGTACAAAGAAAAGATCTCTATACACCGTTATACAATGAGATCAAGATCTCTAAAGAGAATGCTTCCTTGCAGCCTCTAATCTTTACTCATAGCAACGTGCTTAAAATACTTTCTCAACTGCAGCACTCCCGTTATGGATGGGGTGGGATGTACGGCGAGCGTGACTGCTCAGCGACTATGAGAGACTATTTCGCTCCTTTTGGCATATGGCTTGGCAGGAACTCTGCTGTTTTGGCAAAAGCGGGAAAAGTGATTTCGCTTGAGGGACTGGATGAGGATACAAAAAGAGCGCTTATCAAAAAAGTGGGGATTCCTTTTGAGACGATGCTCTACAGAAGAGGGCATATCGTACTCTATCTTGGCATTTATCATGATAAAATCATCGTGTTTCAAAATCTCTGGGGTATCAAAACGAAAAAGGGTAAACAAAGCGGACGTGTGGTTATAGGGCGTGCCGTTTATTCGACACTTGATCTTGGAGAAGATCTGCCATATTATGACGCTGATTCAAGCTTGATAAAAAAACTAAAAATTATGAATATACCTATTCAGCTTCGCTAGGCTTTGATATTTAGAAGAGTACCAAGCATCTCATCTTGCGTTTTGATGGCTGTGACATTGAGAGCCACCCCATCTTGGGCGATGATTTGCTCCGGGATCTCTTTGGCAAGGATTGTTTGTGATCTTGGTGAGCCGTTGTCTGTCACTTTTGCAGATGATGCCGTGACACTGTTGCCTGTGTCATGCAGTGTTGTTTGTGTGGGGATAAAGCCGTCTGTATTGACATTGGCGATATTGTGCGCGGAGTTGTTGAGTAGTGTTTGATGGGCTTGGATAGATGCTATATTTGATGAAATTGTCATGACAACTCCTTGATACTTTTTTCAATTATACTACAATATCGGTAATTTAGGATGTAGAGTTTAGGTTTCAGGTTTCAGGTTTCAGGTTTCAGGTTTCAGGTTTCAGGTTTCAGGTTTCAGGTTTCAGGTTTCAGGTTTCAGGTTTCAGGTTTCAGGTTTCAGGTTTCAGGTGCTGATAATGATTATCTGTTTTCTGAACCCTGAATCCTGAGCCCTGAATCCTATATTAGTGCAGCTCTTCGTTGAGTTTAACTTCTCTGCGGCTTCTTGAAGCAGTTATTTCACCGGTTATGGAGTTTTGTCTAAAGTGAAGACCGTTAAGACCTGCAAGCTGCTTGCCTTTAAACACTTCTCCCTCCATCGTAACGCCAGGGTTCGCTTCTTGGATCTTTTGAAGCTCTTCAGGGTAGATACCTATCTTTGTACCTTCGAGTATCGCTATACCTGCATCGATGATACAGCCATCCCCAAGAGGGATACCACATACGGAGTTTGCACCTAGAAGGCAGTTTTTCCCTACAGAGATAGGGTTGCCGTCTGTTCCGGAAAGCACACCGAGGATCGAAGCACCGCCACCGACATCACTGCCGTCCCCAACGATCGCAGAAGAGGAGATACGCCCTTCAACCATACTGACACCCGTGGTTCCTGCGTTAAAGTTGATGTAGCTCGCACCTGGCATGACAGTGGTTCCAGGGTGAAGCTGTGCACCGAAGCGCACTTTTGCCGTATCGAGGATGCGGGTATTGTCTGCAGGGATGATATGCTGGAGGAATCTTGGGAATTTGTCCACGAAGTCGATGTGTGGGTACTCGCCGCTGAGTTTGAGTTCAATCTCGTTTTCTCGAAGCCACTCAAGCTCGATTGGCTGACCGTCACTCCATGCCACGTTTGGCAGTGCACCGAACGCTCCGTTTAGGTTAATGCTTCTAAGTTCCACCTTTGCTAGACTCATCGCGTACAGTTTGAGATAGGTCGCTTCGACGCTCTCAAGCGGCGCGTCGTCAAAAAGGAAACATACTCTGTACTCTCCCTCTCTTGCACCGCTCTCTTTGAGGATGTTGTAGAGTGTGGAGACTACCTGAATATTTTTGTGTGCATCACCGTACGCTTCCTCTGCAAATGGTGTAAAAGCGTTGAGACAGTTTTCCAAAAATGCCTGATTGATATTGCAAATCACTTCGTTTTTGCTGAAGTCCACTTCGATGTTTTGCTCTTTGAGTGCTTGGATGAAGATTGCTGCACTTCCAAAGTTCTCCTTCCAGTTGACAACCGGATAGGTTGCCTGAAGTACTTTCTCAAGGTTGAGTTGACCGAAATCCACTCGGCATATACCAAATGCGAGCGGATCCTTGTAGTTTGGCGTTTCGTTTTTTATCTTTTCGATGAGCGCTTTAAATGCATCAGCTGTTTTGATCTGTTCCATCATTCTACCTTAAATGAAATTTTTTTGTATTATATTAAAATATTGCTAACTCCTTGTAGGGTAGAATTTCTAAAAAGATAATTATCAGGATATTTTTATGAATAAATGGCTTGAATTACTTCGACGAAACGATTATATAAGCATTAAAAAGCATATACGCGACGGTGCCGATGTCAACAAAAAAAGTGAGACGGGAGAGAGTGTGCTTGCTTATGCTTTGCGATATCGATGTGACGAAGATATCATCGAGCTGCTTATAGAGAATGGAGCGGATGTTCGAGATATTGACAATGAAGGAGTGAGTATCTTCGATATGGCGATTACTTATGACAATCTTGCACTTGTGCAGCGATTTGTCGAAGAGGGCATCTACGATGTCAATGAGACAAGACGTAAAAGCGGCTTTACTCCGTTAATGTGCGCGACTTGTTACGGGCGAGTGGAGATTGCGAAGTATTTGCTGAATAAAGGTGCAGATAAAGGTGCCGTGGAACGAGAAGGTGGACTCAGAGCTGCAGATTTTGCGCGAAAGATGAATAAAAAGACGATTCTCAGCCTTTTAAAAGAGAAGAAGTAAGGATGCAAGGGCAGAAAGTCTGCCCATACCTTAAATGGCTTTTGTATTGTCCATCAGGACCGGTACGAAGATAATGGAAACGACAACGGCTGCAACCGTACCGGATATGAGTGCCACCCCAAGACCTCCAAAGATCGGATCGCTCGCAAGCAGTGCCGAACCGAGGATGATTGCTATAGCCGTAAGCAAAATAGGTTTGGCTCGTGTGGCACTTGCAATGGCGATAGCCCTTTTTTTCTCGATTCCCTTTTCCTCTATCAACGATTTTGTGAAGTCAACAAGCAAGAGAGAGTTTCTCGAACTGATACCCATCAAAGCGATGAAGCCTATAAGGCTCGTTGCCGTAAGGAAGAAGGTGTTGGTAGTGACCAAATCCGCTACCCAGTGACCGACGATAACACCGATGATGGAGAGGAAACTGCCTCCAAGAATGATCGAACTGATAGCATAGGATTTATAGTAGATAACCATCAAGAGATAGATAAGAATCAACGCGGCGATAAACGCTGCACCTAAATCTCTGAAGGTATCGAGAGTGACCTTCATCTCGCCGTCCCAACGAAGCAGGTACTCTTCATTCGTTTTTTTGTCTTTGAGCTTCAGATCAAACATATAGGTGGAGATGCCCGGAACTTTTTTAACTTCATACCCCTTTTTTGAGAAGTATTGTATCATTTTCTCTCTTGCGTCGAGAAGCGGATAGACCTGACTTTGGTTATCCGCTTCTGCTGTGACGTTGATCATCGTTTTGAGATCTTTGTGGTAGATTGGTCTGTTCGATTTGACTTTTTTGATCTTGACAACCTCGATAAGCGGAATCATCATGCCTTGTCTGTTCATCAAAAAGAGTGAACTGAGTTTCGATCTGAGCGCATCATAGGAACTGTTTTGGAGTGTTTTTGTTTTTTTGCTCAGCGAGACGAATATACCTACCTGATCGTTGAGTTCGATTGTGTTTTTGACTGCAACGACCTTTCCTTTGAAAGCAAGATAGAGAATCTTGTTGACCTGATCGACACTCAAACCGCTGCGTGTGATTTTTTCGGTGATAGGGATGATGTTGTATTTGTCGTAGAGCTCTTCACTCATGATGTCGACATCGACGACTTTGGGTGTATTTTTAAGCACTGTTGCGACATCGTGAGCTACTTCGGCAACATGGCTGTTTATATCTCCATATACTTCGACAACGAGCGATGCCAATGTCGGAGGACCTGCCGGCTGTTCGATGAGTTTGACAACGGTACCTTTGACAAGCGGCTCACACTTCTTTTTTATAACGGGACGCAAACGTGAAACCATCAAGAAAGAGGGTTCGTCTCTTTCATGTTTGTCTGTGAGGTTGACGACGGTTTCTGCAAAACGCTCTCCTTTTTTCATGCCGCTTCCTTTGACAAGTCCGGCATAATCAAGCGGTGACCCTTCACCGATAAAGCTTTCTATATCAGTCACTTCTTTCTCTTTTTGCAGTATGTCTTCAACACACTCGACGACCTTTTTTGTCTGGTATATGGAGCTTCCGGCAGGTGTGTCGGTATAAACAGTAAAGGTGTTCGCACTTTTTCCAGGAAGCATACGTGCAAGAACCATTTTGGTCGGGATCATCATAAGACTGCCCGCCAGTGCTGCAAGGACAAGAATGATGACCGTCGCTTTTTTCGTTTTGCTTTGGAGAATATTGTAGATGAAGTTTTCAAACCTCTTCCCTTTATGGTGGTGATGCGGCATTACATACCTCCTTTGGAAGTTTTACTATGATCGTGGTGCTTGTGCGCTCCGTCATCTTCATAGGTCAGGAGCTTACGGCTGAGATATGGCGTGAAGATGTAAGCCACAAGGAGTGATGCGACAAGCGCTACGGGAACATTGAGCGGGATAGGTTTCATAAAGGCTCCCATCATGCCGCCGACAAAGAGCATGGGGATCATCGTCATTATAATGGCGAGTGTAGCGATGTTTGTCGGTGCACCGATCTCATCCGTCGCTTTGATCAGGAGTGTGTCCATATCTTTATGTTCGCTTTCGTGAGAGTGTAAATGTCTGTGAATGTTTTCGATGACGATGATAGCGGCATCCACAAGCAGGCCGAGTGCGAGCAGGAATGCAAAGAGCGTGATACGGTTGATTGTCTGCCCGCTCAGGTAGGCTATGAAGAGTGTCACTGCCAAAATGGCGGGAACGGTAAAGGTAACGATAACACTCTCTTTGAAACCGAGGAAAAAGATAAGCATAACGGCAATGATCAGAATCGTTATGATAAGGTGATGAACAAGTTCATTGACTGCATCGTCGGCTCTTTTCCCATAATCTCGCGTGATTTTGTAGCCAATCCCAAGCTTTTCAAGACGATTTTTGTCCTTTGCAAGCAGTGCTTTGACATCGTTGGCGACAAAAACTGCGTTGGAACCCGCCAATTTGGAAACGCTGAGTGTGATTTGCGGATGTTTCTGGATTTTCCCCTCTTTTTTGAGGATGATATCCGCCTCTTTTTTGTTTTGGACATCAATGCCGTCTGTTACGGTCGCGATATCACGAATGTAGATAGGAGAGCCCATATACTGTGCAACCAAAATATTTTTGACGTCATCCACCGTCTCTATGGCGTTTTTGACACCGAAAACAACGATTTTTTTCTCTTTCGTACCCGTATCGACATTAGGAACTTTGAGCGAGATAGCTTGGATAGCTTTGACTATCTGACCGAGAGAGAGATGGTATCCTTTGAGTTTGTTGAGATCTACACATACATTGAACTGCTCTTTATGCTGTCCTTTGAGCTGTGTTTTGGAGACATTCTTTATCTCGGCTATCTTTTTCTTGAGATTTTCTACAGTTTCGAGAAACTTGGGGTAGGGCAGAGTAAGGTTTTTTTGATAGAAAGCGATATTGACTATCGGGATGTCGATATCGATATCGAAAGGTTTAACAAGCGGCATCATGATCTCTTTTGGCATCAGGTCCATATTTTGCATCACTTTGTCGTAAAGTTTGAGGTTGGATATCTCTCTGTTTTGCCCAATGTAGTACATAACGTTGATGATACCGACATTTTCCAGACTCATAGAGTAGATATGTTCGACGCCTTTGATCTCCCGTACCTTTTGTTCGAGTGGTTCGACGATGATTTTTTCTACCTCTTTTGGTGAAAGACCCGGTGCGGGAACGATGATACTCCCTCCACTGATGGCAATTTGTGGGTCTTCTTCCCGTGGCATAATCTCTAACGAGAGATACCCTATGGCAAGGAGAAAAACCGCCAGAACAGGTGTGAGCGGATTGTAGAGAAAGGCTTTTGCAAGTTTTCCTGCATAATCCTTAACCTGAATATGACTGAGATTTTTTTGTTTCATTTTATTTCACCTCTATAGTGACGGTTGCATACATTCCGGGATAGATGTTTTTGTTTCTCTTTTTAAATGTCACTTTGACTTTGAACGTGTGTGTCATGGGATTGGAACTTGGAATGATTGCATGAATTTTTCCTATCTCTTTAAGACCGAGAGCCGGGATGTGGACGATGACTTTTTTACCGGCGTAGATGGATTTCATATCGTTTTCCGCAATTTCCACTTCGATTTTGAGATCGTTGAGGTCAGCGAGAACCATCGCAGGCATCCCCGGCATCGCCATTTCTCCCACTTTAATATTTTTTGCAATGATAACACCGTCATTGGGTGCTTTGATGCGGAGGTACTTGTACTGATTCTTGACTTCTTCGAGACGGGCTTTGGCTATCTCGACCATATCTTGAGTGTTTTTCAAAGCCAGTTCCATGTTTTCAACCTCGTACTTGGAGACCATGTCTTTTGCCAACAGTCTTTTGTATCGCTCTAAGTTGAGTTTGACGTTGTTGAGTTGGTTTTGGTACATTTGAAGACTGAGCTCCGCCTGGCGTCTTGCACTGTCTATCTCTCTTGAATCGATCGTGTAAAGCAGCTGACCTTTTTTGACAAAGTCACCTTCACTGACGTAAACGTTTGTCACAAAGCCCATAAATCGACTTGTGATCATCTTCTGGTTATCCGATATCACACTTCCTGAGAGTGTGATTGTTTCCGCTATAAGTGAAAGCGTGAGTCCAAGTAGCAGTATCAGTATCTTTTTCATTTATTCATCTCCGTTTGCAAGTTTTTCCAAAGCTATGATTTTTTCGGTTCTTTTATTGTGAACCTGTAGCAGCTGCAGCACTTTTTCTATCTGCTGTGACTGCTTGATGATGACGTCGTTCATCGAGACAAGTTTCTCTTTGTAACGCCCTTCGTAGTTTTCATAAATGGCGTCGGCAAGTTCGAGCTCTTTTTTAAGGCTTGCTATCTCGTAATCAAGTGATTCTATCTCTGTTCGAATCTTAGCGACCTTCAAAGCGATTCCCTTTTTTGCAAGTTCTACCTGGGTAGCGGTTTTCAGCTTTTCGAGCTTTGCTTTTTCGATCTTTGCTTTGTCGATGCCGCCGTTCCAGATATTCCATGTCAGTCTTGCCCCCACAGTATAGGCTTTATGATCGTTCGCATTACCCAAAAACGTATCGTCTGCCGTCGCGATTTCGCCGAATGCACCTATCATCGGATAGTAACCGGCCTTTTGTGCATCGATCATCTCTTGGGTGATATGCAGACCCGTTTTCGCTTTTTGAATGTCAATGTTGTGTGTGATGATATAGTCATCACTATATCTCGGCATCGCTACGGGTTTGGTAGGAGGAACGATTTTGTCTACTCTCTTGTTGAGCAAAAAGCTGATGAAATGATAGAGCAGCTTTTTATTCGCGTTCATCTGTGAGAGAACACGTTCGACATTGGCTTTTTTAGCCTGAACTTCCAGCAGATCCACTTTCTTTGCATATCCGGAGTGGATCATCTCTTTTGTCGTGGCTTCAAGCCTTTCTATATTGTGTAAGATGATCTTCATATGTGCTATGGAGGCATCAAGCAGCCCCATATTGTAAAAGCTTTTTTTGAGTTGATACGCTTTTTCTTTGGTTATTTTCTCTTTATCGAGTGTTTTCAACTTCGCCATCGCTTGCATGATGTTTGTATAGCTGGTGAGTTGAAAACCGGTAAAAAGCGGTATCTCATATTTGAGCTTGGTTTGGAAGAAGTTTCTATCGCCCGGATAATTCAGTCTGTTGGGCTCTATGGTGAGGATGTTTTGCATATTTTGAAGATCCGCGGGTGTCAAAGAGTTGCTGTTTGCTTTCATCAGCGCAGTGCCCATAGGAGCTAAAAATTCATCGAATCCGAAATCTCCGAAGTTCGCTTCTCTTGAAGTGAGTTTGAATCCAAAGACATTTCCTGCATCGTTACTGCGGGCAATGTCCTGCTGGAGCTCAAGTTTACCCCAGTTGCTTCCGGAGACTGTTTGAATCTTCTCTTTTGCGGCCTTTGCGTCAAGATCGGCTGCTTTTATTTCGAGATTGTTGTTTTTGAGAATGCTCAGCGCTTCATTAAGTGTAAGAGCCTTTTGCTCCTGTGGCTTGGCATGCAGCAAGCCTACCAAGAGAGGCAGTGCAAGCCATAAAATTCTCTTTTTCATTACTTTCCTCCAAAATCGATCACTCTGCTAAAAAATGAGTGCGATTATAT
>JALUFE010000090.1 GCA_027052175.1 Helicobacteraceae bacterium
GGGTAGATCCAAAGCACGGCAAGCAGGCCGTTCTTGTGTGCTTCGTGGACGATGCGCGCAGCTTCAGCAAGCATCGAGTGCTCGTGCTCACCGCCGAGATAGACTGTATAGCCGACTCCTTTGATGTCGAGTTTGCTCTCGTTTTTGAAGTCCATCACATCCCCTACGCTCAGCCATATCTGAGAGTAGGGATCTTGTTTCTCGTAGGGGACGAGATTGGTTTTTGAGTTGAGTTTGACGAGGTAGGGGACGTTGTCGTAGTCGCGCCCATAGCGGCTGATAAGTCCGAACTGTGTCGCAAACACGCCTATCTTGGCTTTGGAAGCGATCTTGAACATATGCTCGGGCGAGTTGTCTTCAAGCGGGATGCCCTCACCGTAGAAGTCGTTGTTGAGGTGTTCGACCTTTTGATCACCCGCAAAGAGCATCAGACGGTTTTTGCCGTTTGTGACCTCTTTGAGCATCTTTTTGTATGCGTTTACTTTTTTTTGCGGTACATCCGCTGGAACATTGAACTTCATTTTTGCTCTCCTTTTTCATCTTCGTCATCATCCACGGCTTCGACAAACGCTCCGCCAAGCAGAAGTGCGACACCATCCATGATCAAACTGATACCGACAAATATCCCTATGAGATAGACCGAACTAAAAGGCCATCCTATGACAAATATCACACCCAGACCGGCTGAAACGATGGCGTTGAAAAGCCACATCAGCCATATCTTTTGGGGTCTGAGTGAAAAGGCAAGCCCAAAGCCGGCAAAAGCATCCATAAAGAAGTAAACCGAGAGCACAAGTCCTAGTGCCGCAGCGCCTCCTGCCGGATAAAAGAGCATATAGAGGGCGGTAAGGATAAGGATGAAACTCTTGAGCCATCCCGCCCAGTCATGCTGCTTGCTCTTGAGTGTCATAGCAGCGGCAGAGAAGCCGGCGATAAACATCACCGTCGCGACGACCACCACTGTCGTGAGTGTAAGTGCGGGCGGAAAAATGATGCCGAGAATCCCCAGGATGATAAAGATGATCCCGCTGATCTTGGCGTGCTTTTTGAAGTTGTCCACAAGGTTTTTGTTGATGTTCATCTCAAGATTGAGATTTTTATGCCATTTCCACATTTTATCTTCCTAGTTCTTTTTCGAGTTTGCCGACATTCACGATAGTTTTAAGCACACTGTCTGGGTTGAGACTCATCGAGTCTATGCCAAGGCGGACAAGATACTCCGCCATCTCCGGATAGTCAGAAGGGGCTTGACCGCAGATGCCGCTGTGGCGGTCGTTGCGTTTGCAACCCTCTACCGCCAGGCGTATCATCTCTTTGACACCCGGATCTCGCTCATCGTAGTCAAACGCCACGATCTCGCTGTCACGATCGACACCGAGCGTGAGCTGTGTAAGGTCGTTGCTGCCGATGCTAAAGCCATCGAAAATCTTACTAAAGGCATCGATCTGGATGACATTGTTGGGGATCTCGCACATGACATAGATCTGCAGGCTGTTTTCACCCTGTTTAAGACCGTATTTCGCCATCGTTTCGATGACCTTTTGCCCCTCCTCCACGCGGCGGCAGAACGGGATCATCAAGATGACATTCTCAAAGCCCATCTCCTCACGCACACGCTTCATCGCCGCACACTCAAGCGCAAACCCCTCTTCGTATGCCGGATGCGCATAACGCGAAGCGCCGCGGAAACCTATCATCGGGTTATCCTCTTTGAGTTCGAATGTCTCGCCGCCAAGGAGGGTGGCGTATTCGTTGGATTTGAAATCACTCATACGCACGACACAGGGCTTTGGATAGACCGCCGAAGCGATGGTCGCAACCCCTTCGGAGAGTGTTTTGACAAAGAAGTCCTCCATGCTCTCGTAGGCTCTTGTAAGTTTCTCAAGCTCTTTGCGTGTCGCTTCATCCACTTTCTCGGGATGCTTGAGTGCCATAGGATGGGCTTTGATGTACTCGTTGATGATGAACTCCATTCGTGCCAGACCGATCCCATCTACCGGCAGGGAGGCAAGCGAGAAGGCGATGTCGGGGTTGCCGAGATTCATCATGATCTCTGTTTTGGTTTTTGGAAGGTTGGAGAGGTCGGTTTTTTCTATCTCGAACTGCAGACGTCCTTCATATACATGTCCCTCTTCGCCCTCGGCGCAGCTTACAGTTACATCGCCCGCATCTTGAAGCACTTCGGTAGCGTTATCACACCCAACTACTGCGGGGATACCAAGCTCTCTTGAGAGGATGGCGGCGTGGCAGGTGCGTCCGCCTTTGTTGGTGATGATGGCAGAAGCTATCTTCATCACCGGCTCCCAGTCGGGTGTTGTTGTGTCGGCTACAAGCACTTCACCCGCTTTGAAGGTATCGAGCTCATCGACACTTGCGATGTAGTGCGCTTTGCCCACGCCTATCTTCGTACCTATAGCTTGACCCGTTACAAGGAGCCTGCCCTTCTCTTTGAGATGATAGACTTCGAGGATGTTGCCTTTTTTTTGTGACTGGACGGTTTCTGGGCGGGCTTGGACCATATAGAGATGACCATCCAGACCATCTTTTGCCCACTCCATATCCATCGGTTTGTGAAAGCCGGCCTTTTTGGAGTAGTGATTTTCGACCTTGATGGCGTAGTCTGCGAGCACCATGACATCATCGTCGCTGATGCAGAAGTGGTTGCGTTCTTCTACTGTCGTTGGGATGTTTTTGGTGTATTCGACGGCGATATTGTCAAGGTTGATCTCATCGGCGAAGATCATCTTCTTCTCTTTGCTTCCAAGGGAGCGCTTGAGTACGGCGCGGTTGCCTTTGTTGAAAGTTGGCTTGTGGACATAGAAGGCATCGGGGTTGATGGAACCCTGGACGACATTTTCGCCAAGGCCGTATGCGGCGTTGATGAAAACTACATCCCGAAAGCCCGTTTCGGTATCGAGGCTGAACATCACCCCGCTCGCACCCATGTCGCTGCGCACCATCTTCATAACGACAACACTGAGATAGACCTTGAGATAGTCAAAACCGTTGTCGTATTTATAGTGGATGGAACGATCGGTAAAGTTCGATGCCATACAACGTTTGTAGGCATCGAGAAGTTCCTCTTCACTCGAGATGTTGAGGTAGGTGTCGTTTTGACCGGCAAAGGAGGCTTCGGGGGAGTCTTCGGCGGTAGCGGAGGAGCGAACAGCAAGCGAGAGGTCATCGCCGTACTCTGCTTTGAGCTTGGCATAGGCATCAAGGATGTCGTTTTTGAGATCTTCTGGAAGTGTGCAGTTGTAGACTATCTCACGACACGCTTTGCCCGCTTTTTGCAACGCATCGACATCGTTGACATCGAGGTTGTCAAGTTGTTCGTGGAGCTTTTCCCATGCGTCGTTGTAATCAAGCACATATTTGTATGCACTTGCCGTCACCGCAAAGCCGTTTGGGACACGTACGCCTTCGCTTGTAAGGTTTTGGTACATCTCACCAAGTGAAGCGTTCTTTCCGCCGACTTCGGGGACATCCTCTATGCCTATTTCGTTGAACCATTTGATGTTTTTCATAACCACTCCTCCATATCGATATAGAAAAATTATACTCTAACAAGAGTAAACGAGTTGATAATCAACCGATTGGTTGATTGTTTATTGGTAGAGTAATAACATTAGTTTCTCCTGTTCCCGAAAAACTCAAGTAAAAATATAAAAAGATTGATAAAGTCAAGGTAAAGTGCAAGTGCTCCGACAATGGCGATACGGTTAAGAACACTCGGATCACCGTTAGACATCGCTTCGCCCATCTGTTTTATCTTTTGCGTATCATAGGCGGTCAAGCCGACAAAGACGATAACGCCGATAACACTGATCCACCATTCAAAGACGGGGCTTTGTAAAAAGAAGTTGACGATAACGGCGATCACTACACCGATGAGTCCTGCAAAGAGGAGTGTCCCCCACGAACTGAGATCGCTGTCTGTGAAGTATCCATACAGGCTCATCACCCCAAATGTCATAGCAGCGATGAAAAAAGTCGTGACGATCGACGCTTCGGTAAAAACGAGAAAAATACTTGAGAGTGTCATCCCGTCAATGATGGAGAAAAGTATGAATAGCACTTTGGCTGTGGAGACATCCATTTTGTCGATACCCGCCGATATGGCGAACACCAGACCAAGTTCAATGAAAAAGAGCACCCATATCATGTAGGGATTGCCAAAAAGCATATGCACTAAGAAAGCGCTGTGGGTTACCATAAAAGCACTGAGTCCCGAGACAAGCAAACCGACCATCATCCATTCATATACAGAACGAAGAAGGATGTTTGTCTCTTTCGTATCAAGATGTGTTGTGTACAAAGGTTGAAACATTTTTGCTCCTATTTATTTTTAGTATATATAATTATAATCATTATTGAGTAAATAAAAAGGAACAAAAGTGTCAGAACATAAAAAAAGTAACAAACTGAGAAAAAAGAAAAGATTTTCATGGAGGCATGCCGTAGCACTTTTTGTGGTTTATGGCGTATTGTTTGGAGTTTTAAGCGCGATGGTGGATTACTATTCGTACGATATGATCAATCCATGGGTATTTATAGTTTTGAGTATCAGCGGTGCGATTTTGGCAACCTACTACCATCTTAAAAGTCATCAGCGTACAAAAGCGGACGAACTTGCAAGAGATTTGGAAGAAGTACTCTAAAGAGCAACTTCTTTTAAGAACTGACTTTACGCACCATATCATAAACTGAGTGGTTTTTGCGGCATTCGAGTGCAAGGCACACCGACGAAGCGTAGCCGTAGCTACGCTGAGGAGGTGTAACGCAGCACTCGTGTGTCTCAAAAGCCACCCGAAGGGCGAAAAGAGAAAGCATCATCTGACTTCGTTGAAAAACCTCCGCCCTTGCAGCTGACGCTTTCTCTTTTCGCTCAGTTTGAGATATGGTGTGCAAGGTCAGTTAAGAATTTTAAGAGAGAAGACCCTCAGCCATTTTGACGGCATCTTCATCGCCGTGAACGACAACGAGAATCTTGTTTTGTTCCAGCAACTCTTTGTATTTGTGCGCAAGGCTCTCTTCCATACCCAAATCGACAAGCCATGCCGCAATCGCTCCAATGGAGCCAAGCGTAGCAGCACCTCCTACCATTCCCGCCAACGCGGCAAGGATGCGGCCTGTTGCTACAAGCGGACCAAAACCTGGAACCCACATTAGCACTCCGCCCGCAAGCAGACCCCATAAAGAGCCCCAAAAGGCACCCTGCTCACCCCAGAAGATGATATCTTCATTCTCCTTTTTATACTCGAACTCGTTGAGTTCGTTTTGCTCTCCTTTGGCAAGGACAGAGATGTATTTTTTAAGAACGCCGCCTTCTAGTAGTTTTTTTATGGCGTCCGCCGCTTCATCGTAGTTGTCGTACACTTTTACGAAAACATCTTTACTCATAATTCACTCCTATAAAAAATATCTATCACCATTATACAACTAAAACTATAAATAGGAGGAATTTGTAAGTATGTTATAATTGTTTAGAAGCAATCTCAGGAGTGAAAATGAATACAGCATTGATAGCGGCGGGTGTCATAGTCGTTATACTCGTTTTGATGTACAACAGCCTTGTGGCGAAGAAAAACGAAGTGGAGAACATCTTCGCAAGTGTCGATACACTCTTAAAAAAGCGTTATGATCTGATCCCCAACCTCGTTGCAGCCGTCAAAGAGTATATGAAGTATGAGAAGGATCTGCTTGAGAACGTCACGAAGCTGCGTACAAAAGCGATGAGTCCGAATATTTCGGATGATGAGAAGATCAAGCTCGATAAAGAGATAAGCGGTATGCTTGGTAGCATTATGGTGGCTGTGGAGAACTACCCGGAACTCAAAGCCAATGAAAACGTTTTGCATCTGCAGCATACGCTTGCCGAAATCGAAGCGCAGATATCGGCTGCCAGACGTGCGTATAATCAGGCCGTTACCGACTACAACAACGCCATAGAGATGATACCGACAAATATCCTGGCAAAGATGATGGGGTATCGCCGCAAACAGGTGTTCAGCATCGATGAGAGTGAGCGGAAAAATGTCGATATCAAGAAACTCTTTAATGACGAGGATCAATGAAAAAGCTTTCTGAAATCACCGACTATTACTACAACGATCTTGGACCGATCATCAAGGATCTGGATAAGAAACGTCAAGAGGTGAGACGGCGGATTTTGTTTTATTATAGTTTTGTCGCCATCGCTTTGACGTGGGGGGCGTACTATATAACGACGCTCTGTGATGATCCTGATTATTTTATGATCGGTATTGGTTATTTTGTTGTGATGATGGTTTCTTTTGGCATCGTTATGGCGATCGTGTCGAAAGATTATGTCAAAGAATTCAAAAAAAAGGTGATAGCTCCTTTGATCAAATTTATCGATCCAAATCTCAACTATGATCCGCAGCGTTACATCCCGGAGTCTCTTTTGAGGTATTCGGGGATCGTTACTTCTCGCATAGACAGATACAGCGGCAACGACTATGTCAGCGGGGAGATAGATGGGGTTCATATAGAGTTTAGCGATATCAAGGCAGATCAAAGAAGAGAGGATAGTGAAGGACATGTGGAGTATGTGACGATTTTTGAGGGGGTTCTTCTAAAAGCGGAGTTTCCAAAGCATTTTCATTCCCGGACATTTGTTTTCCCCGATACCGCCGAGAAGAAATTCGGATCGATGATAGGCAGGTTCTTGCAGTCTCACTCTACCTCCCATGGTGAACTGATCAAGATGGACAACCCCGAGTTCGAAAAGGAGTTCGTCGTTTATGGTGATGATACGATCGAAGCGCACTATATTTTGACGCAGTCGATGATGGAGCGGATGCTGGAGTTCAAAAAGAGAGTGGGACACTCTGTGGCGTTCTCGTTTGTAGGCGGGGAGATGTTTGTCGCGGTCTATTATGACAAAGACACGTTAGAGCCGAGTATTTTTAGTTCACTATTGGATTATAAAATAGCAAAAGAGTATATAGAGACGCTCTTTTATGCGATGGGGATCGTAGAAGAACTAAATCTCAATAAAAAATTATGGAGTAAAAGATGAAAAAGATACTGTTGATGGTAATGGCAGCGGCAAATCTCTTTGCCGTGACGATCGGTGAAAAACCACAGCCTGTGAGCATCTCGGGTGAAAACGGCGGGTATGTCAAAGACGGCTCACCCTGGAGCTCACAGATGATCAAAGACAAGGTTTATGTGATGTTCTATGTCGATCCCGATGAGAAAGATAAAAACGAGCGGGTCGCCGAAGCGCTCAAAGCCAGGCACTTCGATCGCAGCAAGTACGGCTCTATCGCTATCGTCAATATGGCGGCAACCTGGAAACCCAACTTCATCATCCAAAAGATCCTCGAATCCAAACAGAAAAAGTACAAAGATACGATCTATGTGATGGACAAGAACAAAGTTTTGGTAAAGAAGTGGGAGCTTGCCGATGACGACTCGGACATCCTGCTTTTTGACAAAGACGGGAAGGTGCTTTTTTACCAAGCGGGCAGACTCAGTGACGAGGATATCGACAAACTTATCCATCTCATTGAAGTGAAGATAAATGAGGAGCATATATAATGGAACTTTTCATTCAAAGTCTCAAAGATCTTTTCACACCAAAAATGCTCAAGTTTTCTCTTGTGCCGCTGATTGTCATCGCCGTTGTGATGTACATCGCTTTTTTGATGCTGGTCGGAGCGGGTATAGACCAACTGCAGGCTCATCTTGAAACAACGCAGACAGTCGTGCAAAACGGTGTGCCTCATACACATACACAGGTAGTCGATGCCGACTTGAACACCTCCAGTGCCATTGGCAATTTCATTGCCACCTACATCGTCGGTTCATGGCTCTTTAGTTTCTTCATTTACGCGATAGGTACTTTTTTCGTACTGTATGCAAGCATCTTTATGGCGGTTGTCGTCATCGGCTTTTTGACACCATCCATACTGAAAGAGTTGCGTTTTATGCACTACCAGGATGTAGAGATGATTGGCTTCGGCAGCGCGGTCGAGTCACTTTTTTTGACACTCAAATGGCTTTTTATCATGATGCTTCTTTTCTTTTTGTTCGTTCCGCTTTATTTCATCCCCGTACTCAATGTCGTGGCACTCAACTTTCCACTGTATTACTTCTTCCATAAAATGATGAACTATGATGTAGGCTCGACTATCGCTTCGCGCGAGGAGTTCGCCGTTATCACATCGCTGTACGCAGGTGAGTTGCGCGTAAAGACACTGCTTTTGTATCTGCTCTCACTGGTACCGTTTGTGATCTTGTTTGCAACGGTCTTTTATGTCATCTATCTTGGGCATACTTACTTTTTGAAAGTAAGGGATATCAGAGAAAAAGCACTCCTGGAGGGAAGAAACGAAGAGAGCTAAATATCTAATGATGAGTTGTTGTTTACATAATATTTATCAATATATATTATAGTTTTAATTCAGGAAAATTGAGTCAAAAGGAAACAAATATGAAAAAAATAGTGCAGATACTGATTCTATCAGGTTTATTGGCGGGCAATACATTGACAGCAAATGAGGAGAACGCTTTTTTGTCAGACGATATGACAAAAGAGATACAGAAGATGAAACAGGACATGGATCAGATTTTTCACCAGTTTCACAAGAAGTTTTTGACAAGTAGTGAAGATGTCGGCTTCAGCGATGCCGTTGTGAAAGCGCCGGCAGTCGATATCGTAGATAAGGGAGATCACTATCTTATCAAAGCCGATATTCCAGGAGCAGAGTCAAAGAGTATCAAAGTGGCTCAAAAAGATGGCATTCTCACAATCGAAGCCAGCACACTCAAAGAAGAGAAGCAAGAGGGAGAAAAATACATTAGACAAGAGCGTTTTGTCGGACATTTCGTTAAAATGATGACATTGCCGGTAGATGCGGATGCTTCCAAAATCAAAACAGATTACAAAAACGGTGTTTTGGAAGTGATTATTCCTAAACGTAAAGAAAAATAGCGTATTGAGGGCATTGTGCCCTTGAAGAGATCAGCGAAAAATAGTTGCAAGAAGGAGCAGCGCAGAGAGCCTATGCTTTTTTGTTCCGCTGCAAAAGAGCTGTGAGTTCTTGGGGGTGAGAGAGGTTGATCTGTTTTTTATAAAGAGCTGCATTTGCTACATACTCCACGATATCGCTATAGCTGATTTTTTGAGTATGGACGATCTGCTGTGCAAGGAGTTGTGCTTCCAGCTCTGAATGAGAAAGAGCCGCTTCTACACGCTCTTTTGCTATATCGACATCGAGTCCTTTGTTGATGAGGTGTGTAACAACTGCATTGTGCAGAGTATTTTTTGTTTCTTCATTCTGTTCTTGTGAGACGGCAACATCTCGAAAATTTTCAAGAGCATCGGCAGGTAGTACACTCGTAAATGCGATATTGCTGAGAAAGATGGTTATAACGAAAAGTTGTGTTTTTATCATGATGATTTCCTTATATTTGGATAACTAAAGTTTAGCTTTTTGGAGATAATGAAAGATTAACGTCAGAAGTTTTGTATTAAACAGCTCTTTATTAGGTATGAAATTTTTTTATTCTCTGTTTTGTCAATAATGCTATAAT
>JALUFE010000091.1 GCA_027052175.1 Helicobacteraceae bacterium
GCAGGCACGCATCTGGCTTCGAGCATCAAAGTAGCCGAAGCCGCCAAAGTGATAGAAAACGCTCAACGTGATATCAACATCGCATTTGTCAATGAACTCTCTTTAATCTTTGGCAAACTCGGTATCGATACGCTTGACGTACTTGAAGCTGCAGGGACGAAGTGGAACTTCCTTCCGTTTAAACCTGGACTTGTAGGTGGGCACTGCATCGGTGTTGATCCTTACTATCTGGCTTACAAGGCAAAGGAGATCGGGTATCATCCAGAGATCATCCTTGCAGGTCGCAGAACGAATGACAATATGGGGATGCATGTCGCCAATGAAGTGCTCAAGCTGATGATCCACAAGGGCCATACGATCAAGGGAAGCAGAGTGCTTGTACTTGGAATTACCTTTAAGGAGAACTGTCCGGATATACGAAACTCCAGAGTCATCGATGTCGTCAGAGAACTGCAGGAGTTTGGTGTGAATGTTGATGTGTATGACCCTTGGGCAGATGGCGATGAAGTGAAGAGAGAGTACAACTTAGAGTTAATGGAGAATGGAAAATGGAAAATGGAGAATTATGATGGAGTGATTTTGGCTGTGGCGCATGATGAGTTTAGAAACCTCAATTCTCAATTGGCAACTCTCAATTCTCAATTAGTCGTCTATGACATTAAGGGAGTTTTGGACAAAAAGTTTGTGGACGGGAGACTTTAGTTGCAGACTCTTAAAAAACTCAACCAGCTTTTAAGCAGACGTGATAAGGCACTGCTTTTTTGGCTGCTTCTGTTTTCTATACTGATCTCGCTTGTCGAGATGGTCGGGATTGGGGCTATCATGCCGTTTGTTTCGGTGGCAAGTGACTTTTCACAGATACAAAGCAACAGGTATTTGCATACACTGTACACTTTTTTTGATTTTGCCAGGCCGCTTGACTTTGTTGTTGCGTTTGGAGTGGCTTTGGTGCTCTTTTACATCTTTCGGGCCGTTTTAAATCTGCTCTATTTTTATGCACTCAATCGCTTTGCGCAGGGGCGATACCACCTTTTAGCCTATAGACTGTTTGAAAACTATATGGGGATGGAGTATAAAAGTTTTATAAATAAAAACACTTCCCATCTGCTTAAAAACATCATCAACGAAGCGACCAATCTTGTGCAGTTGATTTCGGCGGCTCTGTTTATGATGAGTGAGATTTTTGTTTTGATCCTTATTTATGGAATGCTGATCTATGTCAACTGGAAAATGACGCTGCTTTTGACTCTTTTTCTGGGGATCAACCTGATTCTTTTGAAGCTGTTTGTCTCTACCAAGATCAAAAAAGCGGGAGAGGAGAGGGAAAGTTTTCAGCAGCGCTTTTACGAGGTGATGAACAAGTCGTTTGGTAATTTCAAGATTATCAAGCTCAAAGCTCAGGAACAATATCTGCTGAATCAGTTTGCCGAGTCCAGTTACGGTTTTGCCGAGGCTAATATAAAAAACCATACACTTGCACAGTTTCCCCGGCTTTTTTTGGAGATGATAGGTTTTAGCCTTGTAGCCATCATCGTTGTCTATCTTGTTTTGAGATATCAGACTGATATCCAGGCTGCTTTGCCGGTTTTAATGGTGTTTGTTGTCGGGCTTTATCGTCTGATGCCGAGTGTCAATCGGATCTTTACCTCATATAACCAGATACTTTTTTATAACAGGTCGCTACATATAATCCACAACGAGCTTATCTATGAACCTGAAGAGGTAGGTGAAGAGCCTTTAGTTTTTGAGAAAGCGATTCGACTTGAGCATATAAGTTTCGCTTATGAGGAGGAGAAACCAGTTCTTAAAAATATCAACCTGACGATACACAAAGGGGAAAAGATAGGCTTTATAGGAGAAAGCGGCAGTGGCAAGTCAACATTGGTTGACATCATCATAGGCCTGTACAGACCTTTAAACGGTACAGTTTATGTGGATGAGATACCGCTTGAAGCTAAAAATCTTAAAAGCTGGAGAAAAAAGATAGGCTACATCCCTCAAAGTGTCTATCTTTTCGACGGTACTGTTGCGGAAAATGTCGCTTTTGGGGATGAGATCGATCGCCAAAAGGTAAAGTCAGTACTGGCAAAAGCGAATATCCTTGAGTTTTTGGAATCACATCAGGATGGGATCGATACCCGTGTCGGCGAAGGGGGCATCAAACTTAGTGGTGGGCAGAAGCAGCGTATTGCCATAGCCAGGGCTCTTTATGATGATCCGGAGGTTTTGGTTCTTGATGAGGCGACATCGGCACTTGACAACGAGACAGAAGCCAAAGTGATGGATGCAATCTATGCCATCAGCCAGGAGAAGACGCTCATCGTTATAGCACACAGGTTGAGTACATTGGATAGATGTCAAAAGGTGTATAGACTGGAGAACGGAGAGATCAAATAGGATGCAAAATTGGAAACACAAGGGAAATTATGTTTGATTATATCATTGTAGGGGCAGGTTTTGCCGGAAGTGTGATGGCAGAGAGGATCGCTCGCAAGTGTGACAAAAAAGTTCTTATAATAGAGCGAAGAAACCACATTGGTGGTAATTGTTATGATTGCAAGGATGAAAATGGTATATTAATACACAAATATGGACCGCATCTTTTTCATACGAGTGATAAAGAAGTGTTTTCATACTTATCTGATTTTACGCAGTGGGATGAGTATCATCATAAAGTTTTAGCGTTTATAGATGGGAAAAAGGTACCAATTCCTTTTAATTTTAATACTCTTTATGAACTTTTCCCGCACTCTTTGGCAGAAAGATTGGAACAAAAACTATTGGGTAGATATGGTTATAACACAAAAGTTCCTATTTTGGAGCTAAAGCAAGAAGATGATGAAGATCTCAAGTTTTTGGCGGAGTTCATCTATGAGAAGATCTTTAAAAACTACACTGCAAAGCAGTGGGGAATGAAACCCGAAGAGATAGATGCCGCGGTGACTGCCAGAGTACCTGTCTATATTGGCAGGGATGACAGATACTTTACAGACAGATATCAGGCATTACCAAAAAGTGGATATACCAAGCTTTTTGAAAATATGCTCCAACATCCAAACATCAAACTAATGCTCAATACCGACTTCAAAGAGGTGCTTCACTTCGATAAAGAGGGTAAGAAGATACACCTTTTCAATCAGGAGTTTAGGGGTAAACTAATATTTACGGGAATGATCGATGAACTGTTTGATTTTGAATATGGTGAGTTGCCGTATCGAAGTTTGGATCTGAAGTTTGAGACAAAAGATGTGGAACAGTTTCAAGAAGCGGCTACGGTGAATTACCCTAATGATTATGATTTTACGAGAATTACCGAGTTTAAACACATTCATCCGGTAAAAAGCAAGAGAACAACAATTCTCAAGGAGTATCCACAGCCATATAGAGTAGGGCAAAATACACCATATTATCCAATATTTACGGAAGAAAATCAAAAAAAGTATCAAAAATACTTTATATATGCAAAGCAGTTTGAAAACCTTGTTTTGCTTGGGAGACTGGCAGAGTACAGATACTATGATATGGATGATATCGTCAAGCGGGCTTTGGAAGTCTTTGAAGAGGTATTTAGTTAATGAAAAAAGTGTTGATATATTGTCCCGTTTTTTATCCTCAAAATGGTGGATATGCCAACGCATTCCAAAATATGATAAGAGCTTTGGTAGATCAGACAGCTGATCTACAACTCCATATAGTCACTCCACAAAAATTGGATAACAATCAAGAATTGGAAGTACAAAACTGTAAAATAACAAGAATCGATGATGAGGCGGTAATCAATTTAAATAAGCTCCCTTTTTTTATGACAAAAATAGCAGCACTTTTTAATTTGTTTATACAAGCTTTTAACAGAGCGAAGCAGGTGAAACAACTGCTCGATCAAGAGCAATATGATATGCTTTTTATTGAAACTCTTGAAGATGTTCTGCTGCTGACCTATTTGCCGAAACGATATTTTGACAACTTGCTCGTTAGAGTTCATGCAACAGAGGAGACGGAGGGATTTATATATAAGAACAATATGCTTTCCAAATTAAAAGTTTTTTTCCTGAAATCAAGTGTGATGAAAAAGCTGCAGTATATATGTGCGACAAATTCGTATCATGTCAATTTTGTAAAAGAGCATTATCTGGAAAAGAATGTCTTTGAAATATCCAAGAAAACTTTTTTTACTTTACCAAATACGATATATGATAGAAACAATATCCTGAAAACGAATGCAAAACGACATGCGAATAAAAAAATCAAAGTGCTCACACTGGGAAGAATGAACAGGGACGGTTTCTTGCAAAAGGGCTTTGATGACTTTATCAACGGTCTTATTCTTTCAAAAGAGGAGGTGTTTGACAGGATCGACTTGACTATAGTTGGCAGTGGCGAGTATCAAGAGTTTTTGAAAGAGAAAGCGAAAAAAAACAATCTCAATATCAATTTTATCTCTTCAATAACACATGAAGAGAGCATAGAACTGCTTCTTCAAAACGATGTTGTCGTTTTACTATCCCGATTTGAAGGGCATTCGATGTTTGCTTTGGAGGCTTTGGCGACAAGAAACGCAGTGCTGTTTTCCAATACAGGTGGATTGATAGATATGGTTGAAGAAAACGGTAAACTTGTTGAGGTTCAGGATATCGATGATTTTGTCCTGAAATTTGAAAAAATCATTCTTAGCGGCGATGAAAAGATAGAGCAAATGAAAGAGGCATCCTATAGGCTTTATTTGAAGAAATTTTCAAATGCCTCGATTTCGCAGAGGTTTGAAAAATTTATGAAAATTATGGATGGAAACCGTTGAAAATATTGTTTGTCATATCTTCATTGTCTTCAGGAGGAGCGGAACGGGTATTATCGATTCTGGCAAACTATTTTAGTGAGAAGTATGAAGTTGTGATCGTAACACTTTCAGATGAGACGGCTTTTTATCCTTTGCAGCAGAGGGTAAAACACATATGTCTTGATTTGTTAAAGAGTTCAAGCGGCATTTTCGACAGTATGGTGCAGAATCTGGGCAGAGTGCGTGCTTTTGCAAAAGTATTTCGTCAAGAGTCTCCCGATGTCGTTATCAGTTTTATGACACATACCAATATCTTGGCACTTGTAGCAGCAAAAATCGCCCGTAAAAAGATCATTGTGGCAGAACGGACGGCTTATGATTACTACAATTCCAAAATGCTCAATTTGGTGCGTCGGTTTCTCTATCCGCTCAGTGACGCGGTAATCACGCAGACTTATGCGGATAAGAAAAATTATGATTTTTTAAACAACTGTCATGTCATTTACAATCCGATAGAACTTCGTGAGCGAAATGAACAAAGTAGCAAAGAAAAGATCGTTCTGGGGGTGGGGCGATTGGATAAGCAAAAAGGATTTGATCTTTTGATCAAAACTTTTTGCAATATCGGAAACAAAGATTGGCACTTGGTAATAGCCGGAGATGGAGTCGAACGGAAAAATCTGGAAAATATGATTGTTAAATTGAGGGTTTCCAATGTTGATCTGATAGGGAAAACTAAAGAGATATTCAAATGGTACGAGAAGGCTTCCATTTTTGTGCTTGCTTCACAAAAAGAGGGCTTTCCAAATGTTTTGATAGAAGCGATGTCTATGGGCTGTGCCGTTGTGAGTTTTGATTGCCCTTATGGTCCGAGTGAGATAATCAAAAACGGGGTGAATGGAGTACTGGTTGCAAATCAGAATCAAAAACAACTCGAAGCGGCAATGAAAAAACTCATTGAGGATGAAAACTATAGAGTCAGGCTTGGTAACGAAGCGAAAAAGGTGCGTGAGCGATATTCCGTTAAAAATATTGCTGCGCAGTGGGAGAGAGTGATTCAAAAAGTCCTTTTTGATAATTATGGAAAAAGAAGTGAATGATGGTTAAAGTTGTTTTATCCATCCGCTCTTTGGATATCGGCGGAGCGGAACGGCAGTTTATCGAACTGGTCAAGCATATCGACAAAACAAAGTTTGACGTAACCATGTGTACGATGTATGGAGGAGTACAGGAGGAGATCGTTAAAAATATCGATGGTATCAGGTACATAAATCTGCAAAAAAAAGGGCGGTACGATTTTCTTGATTTTTATTTGAAATACAAAAAGGTGCTCTTCGATACACAGCCAGACGTCATTTACTCCTTTTTGGGGGAGATGAACCTCTTTTCGCTCTGGTGCAAACCAAAAAAGAGTAAAATATTTTGGGGATTTCGCGCTTCCAATATGGATCTTTCCCAGTATGGCAAAGTGTCGCAGCTTATGTTTTGGTTGCAAAAAAAGCTCTCATGTAGAGTCGATAAAATCATAGCCAATTCTCAAGCAAGTGTTGAGTTTCACAAAAAAAGCGGTTTTTGTATGGACAGAGCGGTCGTAGTGCCAAACGGTATAGATACGACTCGCTTTGGGCGAGATACGTATAAACGAGAAGAATTTCGCAGAAAGTATGATTTGAGTGAAAAAGATGTCGCTATCGGGATCGTTGCGCGGATCGATTATATGAAAGGGTATACCATTTTGGCGGAGTCTGCAAAAAGAGTGCTTGCAAGTTATGAAAATGTGAAATTTTTTGCCGTTGGCGGTGGGGATGAGACTATAAAAAACGAGTGTGAAAAGATACTTGGTGTGTATAACGGGACACGTTTTATCTGGCTTGGCAATCAAAAGCAAGTCGAAGATATCTACAGTGGTCTGGACATTGCCGTCTCCTCTTCGTTTGGGGAGGGATTTAGCAACTCCATTGCCGAAGCGATGAGCTCGGAAGTCCCCTGTGTCGTAACGGATGTCGGTGACAGCAGGATGATCGTTGCAGATACTGGCATAGTGGTTGCGCCAAATGATGCCCAGAGTCTTTCTGCCGGGATAGAAAAGATGCTAAGCAGCGACCTGGATGCTTTGGGAAAACGAGCTAGAGAGAGAATAGTGGAGAACTTTTCCATCGAGAAGATGACAAAATCAACGCAAAGAGAGATAATTTGTGGGTGGAGTAATAAATGTGTGGCATAGCAGGATTTACGGGGAGAAACAGTGGTGTTCTAAGCAGTATGCTTGCAAGCATACGTCACAGAGGGCCTGACGACAGGGGTACGTATGAGGATAATAATGTTTCGCTTGGGCATGTGAGGCTCTCGATCCTCGATCTCTCCTCTCACGGTCATCAGCCGATGGAGTTCGAGCATCTTGTGATGGTCTATAACGGAGAGGTGTATAACTTTGTCGATATCAAAAAAGAGCTTGTGGCGGAAGGATACAGCTTCGAGAGTGAAACGGACAGCGAAGTAGTGCTCAAGGCGTATCATAGGTGGGGTGTCAAAGCGGTCGATAAATTTATAGGGATGTTCGCCATTGCTATCTATGACAAATCGAGTAAAAAACTTACTTTGATACGTGATCGTGTCGGAGTCAAGCCGTTGTACTACTACTTTGATGGGAAGGAGTTTGTTTTTGGGAGTGAACTGCGCCCCATAATGGAGTATAAAAAAGATCTTGCCATCAGTAAAGATGCGCTGTATGAGTTCTTTCAATTTGGCTATATCTCTTCGAATCTCTCCATTTTCGAGAACTGCTTTAAGGTACCGGCGGGGCATTATCTTGAATTGAAAATTGATAATTTAGAATTGACAATGCATGAGTATTGGTCGATTGTTCCGTTTTTTGAGAAGCCGAAGTTTGACAAAAGCGAAAAAGAGCTTGTCGATGAGCTGGAGGCGCTTTTGATCGATGCTTTCAGTCTGCGGATGTTTGCGGATGTACCTGTGGGGGTGTTTCTTAGCGGTGGCATAGACAGCTCGGTCGTTGCGGCGATATTGCAGAAGCATCACGGGAACATTCATACCTTTACGATAGGTTTCAATGAAGCGCAGTACAACGAAGCGACATGGGCGAAAAAGGTAGCGAAGCATCTGGGAACACAGCACACCGAGAAGTATCTCAGCAGTGATGAAGCCAAGGAGATCCTTGAGCATTTTGTGGATATTTACGATGAGCCCTTTGGAGACAGCAGTGGGATACCGACGACTTTGGTTGCCAAAGTTGCAAAAGAGAGTGGTGTCAAGGTCGTGCTCAGTGCTGACGGAGGCGATGAGGTGTTTTGCGGGTATGAACGCTACTGGTACACAAAGCGTATTGGAGACAAACTGCTGCGAGTGCCGCGCTTTGTACGCAAGAGTGTAGCGGCAGCGATGGAGCTTGTCGGAGCACAGAACGCTGCAAAACTGTTCAAGATCAAAAACTTCGAGCACAAGTACAATCAGCTCACAGAGATGCTTAGAGACGACAGCTGGCAGGGGATATACGAGCATCTTATCCATAACTCCAAAAACTATGAGATCAAAGAGCTTTTGGGGATGGTCAAAAAGATAGATGAAAAAAGCTTTGCAGTCGGAGAGAGAGAAGATCCGATGCAGGGGATGATGCTGTGGGATTATCACCGATATATGGTTGATGACATCCTTACCAAAGTCGATCGGGCAACGATGAGTGTGAGCATAGAGGGGCGTGAACCACTGCTTGATCACCGCATAGCGGAGTTTATGGCACAGGTTCCTTTTGAGCTGAAGTACAAAGACGGAACGAGTAAATATCTGCTGAGAAAGGTATTAGAACGCTACTTGCCAAAAGAGCTGATAGATCGGCCGAAGATGGGGTTTGGGATCCCGATGTTCGAGTGGTTCAGCGGAGATCTGCGAACGCTTTTTGAGCGATATTTTCAAAAAGAGAAACTTCCAGAAGGTGTCGTGAACTTCGACTACGTTCAAAAAGAGTATGCCAAACTCAAAGAGGGTAAAGCGCTCAATATCAACAAGCTCTGGTTCGTACTCGTTTTTGCGATGTGGTATGAAAGATACATGAAATATAAATAAGTATATATGTTATAATATGTACATAGATTAGGCTAGGAGAAAAACTATGTTGGAATTGGGTATATCACAAGCACAGGCTCAGTTTACAAAACTGCTTTCTCAGACGGTTTTCATTGTCGATAAAAAGGCACGCCAAAAAAAAGCGGTGATTTTGCCGTATGAAGAGTACGAGAAACTCTTGCGCAAATCATATTCGAAAAACGATCTTGAGGAGGGATCTTTCAATCGGTTTGTCGGTACGCTCGATAACGATTTCAAGACTGACGATATAAAATACAATGAGATAGTGAAGTGAAGCTGTTTTTGGATACGAATATTTTTTTGGATTTGATACTCAAAAGAGAACATTATCAATCTGCTCTGATTGTTTTGAATGCGATAGAAAAGAGGATTTTTGAGGCTGTGATTTTAGATATCACTCTACTAAATATCGATTATGTGGCAAAAAAGCAGGTTAAAGATATTCGCACTTTTTTACGGCTTGTCAATCAGACATGCGAGGTGGTCGGTGCTTCAAATAGGATGATGGAGGAAGCTTTGCAACTCCCAAATAGAGACGTTGAAGACAATCTGCAATTTGTATGTGCACAGCAGTCGGTGTGTGATGTGATACTCACTAACGACAAAGATTTCAGTTTTGAGGGGATTGACATTCTATCAAGCTCCGAGTTTGTCAAGAGACATATAAGTTGAAAAAAAAAGTAGCCATTTTTCTCTACTCTTTGGCAGCCGGAGGGGCGGAGCGTCAGGTTTCGATCCTTTTGGAGAGACTCTCAAGGCGTTATGAAATTACGCTCGTTTTGATGAACGAGACGATCTTTTACGATGTGCCAAAAAATGTACGCATCGTTTTTCTTGAAAGATCGCTGCCGTTTGAAAACGGTTTGAAAAAACTGCTCAAACTGCCTCTTTTGGCATGGCGATACAACAAACTGCTGCAAAGTGAAAAAATAGCATGCAGCCTCTCTTTTATGACGCGTCCAAATTATGTCAATGTACTGGCGAAACTGATGGGATCGAAGTGCTATACGGTCATCAGTGAACGTTCGCACTTCTCTTTGCAGTACAGTTACGGCAATCTGCAGTCTTGGATCAATAAAAAACTGGTTTCTTTTTACAATCATGCCGATCTTGTAGTGCCAAATGCAAAACTAAACGCACAGGATTTGCAGAAAAATTTCGGCATACGAGCTCCTATGAGAACGATCTACAATTTTGTCGATGTGGATAAAGTGCAAGAGTCGGCACAAGAGCCGATCGAAATGAAGAAGCAGGGTTTTGCATTTGTCACCATCGGCAGACTCGATGCTGGGAAAAATCATGCGCTTTTGATCGAGGCGCTCAAGCGGTGTGCGTGTGCGGCGGAGTTGTGGATCATCGGAGACGGGGTTCTAATGGATAATTTAGAATTGAAAATTGAGAATATGGGGCTGCAAGGCAGAGTGAAGCTGCTTGGGAAGCGGAAAAATCCGTATAAATATCTTGCGAAGGCTGACTGTTTTGTGTTTGGGTCAAACCATGAAGGATTTCCAAACGTTTTGCTTGAGGCGCTTGCGTGCGGCTTGCCTGTGATCTCAACAGACTGCAAAAGTGGACCGCGCGAGATTTTGGCTCCACGGAATGAGCTTCTGCAGCAAACTGCAGATGTGGAGCTTGCGGAGTATGGTGTTTTGACTCCTGTGCAGGATGTGGAGGCAATGGCGCAAGCGATGGCGCTGATGATAAATGATGAGAAAGTGAGATATAATTACAAATCGATTGCAAAAAAACGTGCATTGGATTTTGATGTCGATAGAATCATACAAAAGTGGATAGAGGTATTTGATGGATAACTGGAAAAAGTTTTTGAATTTGGAGGAGGAGTCACTCTCTCTTGGAGTCGTTTGGCTGTTGATACTTGTTGCATATCTTTTCAATGTTGCGGTACGCTATATCTATGTCGGCTATGTGGACAATCAACCACAGTTTTTCTTTAACGGTCAGTTGATGATCAATACAAATGACGGTTACTACTGGGCAGAGGGTGCGCGAGATATTTTAAACGGTTTTCATCAGTCAAACGACCTCTCGCCAGTCAATACGCTGGCTGCAAAGACAGTGGCGTTTTTTGCCAAGGTTGTCCCGGTCTCTTTTGAGGCGTTGATCTTCTATCTGCCGGGATTTTTGGCAAGTCTTGTCGTTGTGCCGCTTGTGTTTATAGGCAGGGTGCTCGGCTCGACATGGATGGGCTTTTTGGCGGCCCTCCTTGGCGGGATGGCGTGGAGTTACTATCACCGAACGATGTTTGGGTATATTGATACCGACATGTTGGTAATCGTATTTCCAGTTAGTGTCATCGCACTGGTGATGTATGGTTTTGTCAAAAATCAAAAGCTTTTTATGATAGCGGCCGCTTTAGTGGAGATTGTCATGATCGAGTGGCACTCCGGTTTGTACAATGTGGCAAACGGACTGTTCGTGATGGGACTTGTCTATGCCGTTTTGTTTAAAAGGGACTCTTTGGAGTCGGTTTTTTTGCTTTTGTATCTTGTGCTGCCCGTTTTGCCCATACCGATAGTTGCGAAAGTTGTAGCAATTCTGGCGTATGGCGTGTTGCATCATACGTTGTTGGAGCAGAAAAAGACCCAGCTTGAACAAAAGGCAAAAGCGGTATGGATAGGGTTTGGTTTGGTTGTTGTTGTGTATGGTGTTGCCGTTGGATTGCCTTGGGTCATTAGTATCGCACAAAGCGGATATTTTACACGAGCCGTCACCAATACGGTTGCAGGAGATAAACTGCACTACTTCAGCGTGGTCAACACCGTTCGTGAAGCGGGGCATATCAGTTATGACACGATCGTGCATCGCATCAGCGGAAGCTGGGTGGGATTTGTCCTCGGATTTGTAGGATATATGCTTCTTTTGATCCGCTATCCGATCTTGCTTATCTCATTACCGATGGTAGTGCTTGGATTTTTTACGATCAAGGGAGGGCTCCGCTTTACGATCTTCGCCGTGCCGTTTATGGCGCTTGGAGATGCGTACATCGCCTATCTGTTTGGATGGATGTTAAAAAAAACGGCAAACGAGAGGATGCAAAAAACCGCACTTTATGGCATCTCTTTGCTTGTCATGGCCGGGTTTATCTATCCTAACTATCAGCATATTCATAAGTATCTGGTCCCGACTGTTTTGAACAGGGATGAGGTAAAAACACTTGAGAATCTCAAACATATCGCCAAAAGAGATGATTATGTCTTGAGCTGGTGGGACTATGGATACCCCATACGTTACTATGCCGATGTAAAAACACTCATTGATGGAGGGAAGCATAGTGGAGATGTGAACTTCCCTGTCAGTTTTGCACTGACAAGGGATCTTGTCTCTTCTCGAAATATGGCAATTCTCGATGTGTATGAAACGGAAAGGAGCTATAAAGAGCACAAAGGGAGTGATTATCTCAAGTACATGATGGACGATTATAACATTTCCGATCCTTATGATTTTTTTGCTATGCTCCAAAATGATGCCCTCAATCTTCCAAAGATCAATGAAGATATTTACTACTTTCTGCCTTATCGAATGATCGATATCTTCCCGACGGTCGCTGCATTCAGTACGATCGACCTTAAAACGGGTCAACAAAAACGGCACTTTTTTTACAGTCCAAGAGGAGTACGGCAGCAGGGAAGCACCCTTCTCTTTCCTGCCGGCGTGAAAGTGCTGCTTGCAACAGGAGAGATAGAAATCGGCGCAAAAAAGGTGCCCATCCATCATTTTGTACAGACTTTTTACGATAAAAACGGGAAGCTGCAAAAATCGATACAGGGAAATCCGCTTGCACAGCATGGGCTCAATGTCATTTTTATGAAGAGTTACGGAAAATGGCTGATTCTCGATGATTTTTACTACAACAGCGCCTTTGTGCAGCTCTATGTACTGGAAAATACGGCAGGATTGTTCGAGCCGGTGATCCTTTCGCCTTTGGTGAAAATATATAAAGTGAAAAAGTAGCGCATGCAAAAAAGAGTAGGCTTTTTGTCGCATCTGGATCTCAATCTCTACCTTTTTAGAACTCCTGTCATGCAGGCTTTGCTGCAAAAAGGTGTGGAAGTGTATGCCATCTGCCCAGAGGGGGAGTACAATGAAGCACTCAGGCAGCTTGGCTGTAAAGTAGTGAACTACGAGATAGAGCGTCAAAGCCTTAACCCACTCAAGGAGAAAAAGGCGATCACAAATATCTACGAAGCCATCAAAGATCTGCATCTGGATATGCTGCATACCTTTACTGCCAAGCCGAACATCTACGGCACATTCGCAGCACGAAAGGCGGGAGTGCCCATCGTACTCAATCTTGTCGAGGGGCTTGGCTCTTTTTATGTACGAAATGGTTTTAAAACGAAAATAATCAGAAATATTATGGAACGGCTTTACAAAAAAGCGTTTGTGCAGAGTGACGGATGCGTTTTTGTTAACAATGACGATCCCACCTATATGATGGGCCGTGGTATCATAGAGGCGCAAAAGGTGAAGATCATCAAAAGTGTCGGTGTCGATATCCATAAGTTTGATGTCGAAAATTTCACAAAAAAAGAGATAGCTGCAAAGAAAAAGGAGCTGGGAACAGAAGGCAAACTCATTGTCTTGATGATAGCGCGGGCGATATGGGACAAGGGAGTACGAGAGTTCTACGACTCCGCGGCTTTGTTGAAAAAAGAGTGTTCTGATGTCGAGTTCATCTTTGCAGGAGATACCGATGAGGGCAATCATACGTGTGCGGGGAGAGAGTTTTTGACAAACGGTTGCGTCAAGTGGATCGGACACAGAGATGATATCGCTTCCCTGATCGCCGCAAGCGATATCTTTGTTCTGCCAAGCTATAGAGAGGGACTGCCCGTTACATTGATGGAAGCAGCTTCTATGAGCAAGCCGATAGTAACGACGGATACGGTCGGCTGCAGAGAGGTTGTAGAGGATGGAGTAAACGGCTTGCTTGTTCCAGTTAGAGATGTGGAGGCGCTTAGTGAGAAGATTTGTTTTTTGGTTCAAAATGCCGATTTGCGAATCAAGATGGGACAAAAGGGACGTGAAAAAGCTCAAAGAGAGTTCGCTGTAGAAAAGATTGTCAAGCAGTATATGGAGTATTATCATGACAAAGGGGTCTTTGAATGATGTATCAAAAATTTTTCAAACCCCTGTTGGATAAAGTGTTGGCGTTTGGTGTGCTTCTGCTGCTCTTACCCGTCATGATAATCGTCGCCGTTTTAATTTATCTGTGGGACGGCAGACCGATTTTGTTTACTCAGCTGCGTCCCGGTAAAGATGGAAAAATTTTTAAAATCTACAAATTCAGAACGATGACGAATGAGAGAGATGCTGCCGGCGAGCTTTTGCCGGACGAGCAGAGGCTTGTGGGGATTGGGAAATTGATACGCAGTACGAGTCTGGACGAGCTGCCACAGCTATTTAATGTCCTTAAAGGCGATATGAGCTTTGTAGGTCCGAGACCTTTGCTTGTGGAGTATCTTGAACTTTACAACGATGAGCAGAAAAGAAGACACGAAGTGCGTCCCGGTATCACCGGCTGGGCGCAGGTTAACGGTCGTAATGCTATCAGCTGGGAGCAGAAGTTCGAATATGATGTTTGGTATGTGGATCATATTTCGTTCTGGCTTGATATGAAGATACTTTGGCTAACTTTTTTGAAGGTGCTAAAACGAAGCGATATCAATTCCGACACTCATGTGACAATGGAGAAGTTCAAAGGGACGCAACGATGATAAAAAATATCTTGATAACGAGTGCGGGGCGACGAGTGAGTCTTGTCAGAAGCTTTCAAAAGACACTCAAACGGTTCAATGATAACGGGAAGGTTTTCACAACGGATATGAATCCTGTTTTAAGCAGTGCATGTCAGATTTCCGATGCGTTTTTCAAAGTACCGAGAGTGACCGATAGAGAGTATCTGAATATTTTAAAAAAATATTGTCTCGATCATAGTGTCTCCATTGTCGTACCGACTATAGATACGGAGCTGCATATACTCGCATCGGCAAAGGAGGAGTTCGCCAAAGAGGGGATCTTTATCGCCGTCTCTTCGCCTGAGATATGCAGGACTTTTTATCTCAAAAATAGCACCGAAAAATTTTTTAGAGAGAATGGCTTTGACACACCACGAAGCATAGAAAATCTACAACGCTGCAGCTATCCGATCTTTGCTAAGCTGAACAACTCTTCATGCTCGATCGGCGCTCAGATCGTATATACGGCTGAAGCCGCACGGGAGTTGCAACAGGATCGCAACTACGTTTTTCAAGAGTTTATAGAGGGTGACGAGTATACGGTAGATGTTTTTATAGATAAAAGAGGAAACGTTGTATCGGTCGTTCCAAGGCAGAGGCTTGAAGTGCGGGCGGGTGAAGTGAGTAAGGCGAAAACGGTTAAAGACAAAGAGATTATCCATGCCGTCAAGAAGCTGTGCATGAAGATAGATGGAGCGTATGGGTGTATCACGGTGCAGCTTTTTCAAACGGAGAATAGAATTGTTTTTATAGAGATCAACCCGAGATTTGGAGGAGGGTACCCGCTTAGCTACCTTGCGGGAGCGAATTTCGCGGAGTATTTGATACGGGATTATTTAGGAGAAGATTTGAGCTATAGTGAAGATTGGCAGGATAAATTGATAATGCTTCGATATGATGCAGAGGTATTGGTCGATGGTAGTCGTTTTTGATCTTGACGATACGCTCTACGATGAGGTGATGTTTGTCAAAAGTGGTCTGCGGGAAGTGGCGAACTTTCTGCAAGATGAAAAATACTACCGTTTCATGATAGAGCTTTTTGAACGTGAGGGGAGCGGTACCGTATTCAATAAAATGATCGAGAAGTTTGATTTGAACATCCCGCTGCAGAAACTGATAGAGATATACCGCTTCCATAAGCCAAATATCACCCTGCCGCCTCAAAGCATTGAGCTTTTGGAGTATGCTAAAAAATTCAAAACGGCACTTATCAGTGACGGGCATTATATTATGCAGCGCAACAAGTTTGATGCGTTGGGGCTTGAGCGGTTTGTCGATTATCCGGTCTTTACCGATTTTTACCACACACGCAAACCGGAATGCAAGCCCTATGAGATGGTGATGCGTCGATATGCCGAGGAGTCGAGATTTGTTTATATCTCAGACAATCCGAAAAAGGACTTTATCGCTCCAAAAATGCTTGGCTGGATCGGCATACGTTATAAAAATCCCGTAGGGATATACAAAGACATACCAAACGATACGGACTATGAGGTACAAAGCCGAGAAGCCGTCATAAAACTTTTAAGGGACTTGAGCAATGAAAAATAGAGTGTTTCTCTCCCCTCCCCATATGAGCGGTAAAGAGATAGGCTACATTGAAGAGGTGTTTGCAAGTAACTATATCGCACCTGTAGGTGCATATATCGATCGGTTTGAAAACGCGATCAAGAAATATACGCATACGAAAAACGCGGTGGCTGTCTGCAACGCTACGAGCGCGCTGCATCTCGCTTTGCGTGTGTTGGGGATAAAAGACTCACAAGTAGCAGTCTCAACATTTACCTTCATAGGTTCGGTCAATCCTCTTTTGTACGAGCGAAACGAGCCGATATTTATCGATGTGGACGAGTATTGGCATATGGATGCGGGATTGCTTGCGCAAGCGATAGAGGAGAACGATATAAAAGCCGTGATCCTGCCGCATATTTATGGGCAGGTAGCGGATATAGAGCCGATACACAAGCTGTGTGAGCAAAACGGCATCTATCTTTTGGAGGATGCGGCCGAGAGTCTGGGTGCGTTTTACAAAGGCAGACATTCCGGAACTTTTGGAAAGTTCGGCGTTTACAGTTTCAATGGGAACAAACTGCTCACGACTTCAAGCGGTGGTGTGCTTGTCGGCGATGATGCTACACTGGCAGAAAAAGCAAAATTTCTCTCCACCCAGGCAAAAGAGAGTGAGTTCGTCGAATATGTTCACAAAGAGATCGGTTATAATTACCGCTTGAGCAATATTCTTGCGGCTATCGGGGTGGCGCAGATGGAGGTGCTCGAAGAGCGGGTGTTGAAAAAAAGAGAGATATTTTCGTGGTATCAAGAATTTCTGGATGAAGAGTTTATGCCTGAACTCCCTGACACAAGAGGTACACGCTGGCTAACGACACTGACGTTTGAAAATAAAGATCCATTTGCAGTCATGAGAAAACTTGAAAAACACAATATAGAGAGTCGTCCGGTTTGGAGGGCGATGCACCGTCAGCCGCTTTTCAAAGATGCAAAAGCCTACCTTAACGGTCGAAGTGACGAGCTCTTTGCCAAAGGGCTGTGTCTGCCTAGCGGAACGACACTGACAAAAGATCAGGTAAGGAATATCTGTGAAGTTATCGAATCTTTTTAAACCGACTAAGACGACCAGAGCACTCTTCTTTATGGCGGGAGACGCCGTTCTCTCCGTTCTTTCGCTCTTTTTGGCCTATCTTTTGCGATTTAATTTTTCGATACCAAGCGAATATCTGGAGAATTTTTTCAGCGTTGCATCGATCTTGATCATTTCAAAAATTATGTTCTATACACTTTTCAAACTCTATTTTGTCAGCTGGAGATTTTTTTCTCTCAATGAGCTAAAAACACTGCTGTTTTCCACTTTTTTGGCATATTTGGCGGGGGGTGGTGTTTTGCTGCTGTTTGGGGATTTGTTTGTGCCGTTTCCCCGAAGTGTTATCATCATAGATTTTTTTCTCTCCATCCTTTTTATAGGGTTTTTCAGAATCTCCAAGCGGCTTTTGTATGAGAAACTCTCAAGTGACAACCCTCCGGCTGTGATCATAGGTGCCAACGAAAAGACAGTCTCTTTGCTCAAGCAGAACATCCCCTATACGATTGCAGGGATATATGACGATCAAAAAAATGCCATAGGCACCTATCTTTACGGCTATAAGGTTGCAGACAGTACCAATATAGACGGAAGTGTCAAAACCGTTATCATTACGAAAGAGTTTCCTCAAAAAGAGCTGGACGGGTTGGTTGATTTCCTCCAGGAGCGTGGGGTCGAAGAGATCAAGATATACAATCCCTTTGAAGAGCGGATCAAAGATATCTCCATCGAAGACCTGCTTGCACGCAAACCCAAAGATCTGGACAAGAAGGCGATCGAGGCTTTTGTCAAAAACAAAAAGATTCTCATTACGGGTGCAGGTGGGAGCATAGGGAGTGAACTGTGCAGGCAGTGTGAGGCGTTTGGAGCAAGCGAACTCGTTTTGGTAGAAAACAGCGAATACAACCTCTACAGCATCGATGAAGAGCTACATATGGAGAGAAAATGCTACCTCAGTGATGTCAGAAACTACGAAGATCTGGCTGAAGTTTTCGAAAAAGAGCGTCCCCAGATCGTGATCCACGCCGCTGCGTACAAGCATGTACCGATGTGTGAGTACAACCCGAAAAGTGCCGTTGTAAACAACATCATCGGGACGAAAAACACGATCGATCTGGCTGTGCGATATGGATGCGAGGATGTTATCCTTATCTCTACGGACAAAGCGGTCAGACCGACAAATGTTATGGGTGCGACCAAAAGAGTTTGTGAGCTCTATGCGCAAAACGTCGATGCAAAATCGACCAAGATTTGTGCCGTGCGCTTTGGCAACGTGCTTGGCAGCAGCGGCAGTGTCGTACCAAAGTTCAAGAAGATTATAGAGCAGAACAAATCCCTTACTGTGACACATCCGGAAATAACGCGTTATTTTATGCTCATCCCCGAAGCGTGCCAACTGGTACTCCAAGCGGGCAGTCTGGCAAAAAGCGGAGAGATCTTTGTTTTAGATATGGGAGAGCCGGTTCGTATTGTGGATCTTGCAAAAAGGATGCTGCGTCTTTATGGCAAAGATGAAAACGAGATAGAGTTTACGGGGTTGAGACCCGGTGAGAAACTCTACGAAGAGCTTCTGATCGATGAAGCGGATAGAAAAACGAAATACAAAGATATCTTCGTGGCAAAACCCACACAATACGATTTTGAGAAATTGAACAGGGATATCGAAGAGTTGATGCACTCTTCTCAAAGGATTCAAAAACTCAAAGAGATTGTCCCCGAGTTTCGGCATTGAGTCATATTTTCCTACTCAGTGGAGTAAGAGTGTGCTATAATTATTTGCATACTATTTCAAAAAGGTGACTTTTTCTATGCCGAAACTCAAAAAATGTCTTTTCCCGGCTGCCGGATACGGTACACGCTTTTTGCCGGCAACAAAAGCGATTCCAAAAGAGATGCTTCCTGTGCTTACAAAACCGCTCCTGCAGTATGGCGTTGAAGAGGCGCTCAGTGCAGGATGTGAGGTTATGGCTATCGTTACGGGTCGTGGGAAGCGGGCTATCGAGGATCATTTCGATATCAGTTACGAGTTGGAACATCAGATCAAAGGAACATCCAAGGAGCATTATCTTACGGAAATCCGATCTATCATCAACAGCTGTACTTTTACTTATACGAGACAAAAAGAGATGAAAGGGCTGGGGCATGCGATTCTTACCGGCGAGAGCCTCATAGGCAAAGAGGAGAGCTTTGCCGTTGTGTTGGCTGATGATTTGTGTGATAACGATGAAGGAAAAACAGTACTGTATCAAATGGCGGAGGTGCACAAGCGCCATCCGGAGTGCTGTGTTGTCGCTATCGAAGAGGTACCCAAAGATGAGACCGACAAATATGGTGTGATAGCGGGTGAGGAGATTGAAGAGGGGCTGATAAAAGTGAGTGATATGGTCGAAAAACCAGAACCTGAAAACGCTCCAAGCTGTTATGCCATTATAGGTCGTTATATTCTTTTGCCGGAAATCTTCGATATTCTCGAAAATACCAAACCCGGAAAAGGAGGAGAAATACAGATAACGGATGCTCTTTTGGAACTGGCGAAAGAGGGAAAGGTGCTGGCATACAAATTTCAAGGGAGACGTTTCGACTGCGGAAGCGTTGAAGGTTTTGTCAAAGCGACGAACTATTTTTATGAAAGGGAAAGGTAAATTATGATTTTAGTGACCGGAGGAGCCGGATATATCGGTTCACATACGACACTGCTGCTTTTGGAAGCGGGATATGAGGTTATCGTTTATGACAATCTCTCCAACTCCTCAAAAGAGTCGATAAAAAGGGTGGAAGAGCTCACGGGCAGAAAGGTTATCTTTGAAGAGGGAGATATACGGGATAGAACCAGACTCGATGAGGTATTTGGTAGGTACGAGATCGAGAGTGTGATCCACTTTGCAGGTCTGAAAGCTGTGGGTGAGTCGGTGGAAAAACCGCTGGAATACTATGATAACAATGTTTGCGGCACACTGAGACTCCTTGAAGCGATGCGCTCTGCCGGATGTAAAAAGATCGTTTTCAGCTCCTCGGCAACGGTATACGGTGATCCGGAAACGACACCGATCAAAGAGGATTTCCCAACCTCTGCGACCAACCCTTACGGGAGGACGAAACTCTTTATCGAGGAGATACTTCAAGATCTCTATGTGAGTGATGAAAGTTTCCAGATAGCCATTCTCCGTTACTTCAATCCTGTCGGTGCGCATGAAAGCGGCCGCATCGGGGAAGATCCAAACGGTATCCCCAACAACCTGATGCCCTACATTTCGCAAGTAGCGGTAGGACAGCGTGATCATCTGAATGTTTTTGGAGGCGATTATGATACCAAAGACGGGACTGGAGTGAGAGACTATATTCATGTCATGGATCTCTCATATGCCCATCTCAAAGCGTTGGAATATCTCAATCGGCAAAAAGAACATAAGCCGCTTGTCGTCAATGTCGGTACGGGGCAGGGGTATTCTGTACTCGATATGGTGCGAGCTTTTGAAAAAGCAAGCGGCAAGAAGGTGCCATACAAAATCGTAGAGCGCCGTCCGGGCGATATTGCAACCTGCTATGCCGATCCCAGTTACGCCAAAGAGGTGCTTGGCTGGGAAGCCAAGCGTGATGTGGATGCGATGTGCGCGGATGCATGGCGATGGCAGAGTCAAAATCCAAACGGCTATAATGATGGAAAATAGGGTATAATTTTAAAAAACGAGGATATCTTATGTTTGGCTCCCATACGCAACGTATCGTAACCGGATTTGTACTGCTTGCTGTCGTGGCATTTGTCGGGTGGATCGACAATCTCTTTTTGATGTGGCTTTTCTTCGGAGCGGTGTATCTGCTTGCATTTAAGGAGGCGCTGGTATTGTACGGCATAAAAAAAGAGTCTCTCTTCTTTTATGCCGTTCTTGTATGGATAGCCGCGGGTGTCTATCCGTATGGAGACGATCTTTTCATCCTGCTTGGTGTAGCGTATGCTGGAGCCGTTGCCTACAGCAGAAGATTGAGATGGAAAGATTTCCTCCCTTTTGTCTATCCCACTGCCGGGATGCTCTATATCTTTACGATGTATCGGGAGTATGGGGTTGTCAGCCTCTTTTGGCTGCTTGTCGTCGTGGCTTTGACGGATGTGGGGGCGTATGCTGTCGGTAAAAGTATAGGCAAGACGAAGTTTTGTGAAACCAGTCCCAACAAAACGATGGAAGGAGTCGTCGGTGGTATTGCCGTTGCGACGATCGGCGGTATGTTTCTTGGTATTTCGACGGTCGATATCTTTCCCGCTTTTATGATTTCTCTTGCAACTTCCATCGCTTCGGTATTTGGAGATCTTTATGAATCCAAGCTTAAAAGGGAAGCGGGCGTCAAAGACAGCGGTACGCTGCTGCCGGGGCATGGCGGTGTGCTTGACCGTATCGACGGCTATCTTTTTGGCGGAATTGTCATGCTGATTTTGATGCGGGGGCTTGTGTAGGTGATCGTTCTTGGTTCCACTGGTTCCATTGGAGTCAATACTCTCGCGATTGCCAAGCGCTTTGGTCTCAATGTCGATGTTTTGGTTGCGGGTAACAATATCCCGTTGCTCAATCAGCAGATAGCGCAGCACAATCCAGGAGTCGTCATCATCGCCGATGCCAAGCGCATCCACGAGGTGAATCATCCAAATGTACTCAGCGGTGAGGATGCGATAGAACGAACGATTCTGGAGAGCAAGAGCGAGTTCGTCGTCAACGCGCTTGTCGGTTTTCTCGGTCTTCGCCCGACCGCAGCGGCATTGAGAAGTGGTAAAAAAGTGGCTCTTGCGAACAAGGAAAGCCTGGTGACAGGGGGTGCTTTTTTGGATACGTCAAAGATCGTTCCCATCGACAGTGAGCACTTTGGACTTTGGTATCTGCTCCAGGAGCGTCCGGTGCATTCGATGACGATCACGGCAAGCGGCGGTGCGTTTCGCGACTGGCCGTTGGAGAGGTTGGATAGGGCGACACTCGAAGATACCCAAAAACATCCAAACTGGTCGATGGGGCAGAAGATCACGATCGACAGTGCGACAATGGTGAACAAACTCTTCGAGCTTCTTGAAGCCAGATGGCTTTTTGGAGAAGGTCGCTATAATGCGATCATCGAAACCCGCTCCATCATCCACGCACTTATCAACTTCAAAGACGGCAGCACTACCGCCCATATCGCGTATGCCGACATGAAGTTACCTATTGCTTATGCGCTGTTAGGGAAAGTAGATGAGCCTATTTTGCAGCCGGTCGATTTGGTCGAGGTTGGCAGACTCGAATTTCGCTCTATCGATCCCAAGCGTTATCCCATCTGGGAGATCAAAGAGGAGGTGTTGCGCAATCCGCATCTCGGTGTCATTGTCAATGCAGCAAACGAAGTGGCTATAGAGCGGTTTATCGCCGGTGAGATAGGTTTTATGGATATTGCCAAGCTCATCATCTGGGCGTTGGAGCGATATCATGATAAAAAGCCTGCTTCACTGGAAGAGGTCTTTGTGCTTGATCGAGAGCTGAGGAAAAAGCTGTGAGAAACCTGCTGCTTAGTATCGAATCTTCATGTGACGACAGTTCTCTCGCTCTTACCGACATCGACACCAAAGAGCTTGTCTTTCATAAAAAGATCTCTCAGGAGTTGGAGCACAGCGAGTATGGAGGGGTGGTTCCAGAGCTTGCTGCAAGGCTTCATGCCGAAGCATTGCCGCGAATCTTGGAGGAGATCAAACCATATACGCCTGCACTTCGAGCCGTTGCGGTTACGACTTCTCCAGGGCTGGCGGTCACACTTGTAGAGGGCGTTGTGATGGCCAAAGCTGTCTCGATTGCTTTGGATATACCTCTTATAGAGGTAAACCATCTAGTAGGGCATATCTATTCACTTTTTATAGAAAAAGAGGCTGTTTTACCGCTTACGGTGTTGCTGGTTTCAGGCGGGCATACGCAGTTGATGGAAGTGCGAGATTTCGATGATATAAAAACGGTTGCCAAGACAATGGATGACAGTTTTGGCGAGAGCTTCGACAAGGTAGCGAAGATGATGGGGCTTGGGTATCCCGGTGGGCCGCTTATAGAACAGCTTGCCAAAGAGGGAGATAGAACGAAATTCACTTACACGATCCCGCTTTCACAGTCTCCTCTTATCGCTTTTAGCTATTCCGGGTTGAAAAATGCGGTACGTCTCTCTCTTGAGAAAGCATCCAAAGAGGAGTACAAGGATGTCGCGGCAAGCTTCGAGCATATCGCGACGATGCACCTTGTACAGAAACTCAAAAAGTACTTTAAGAAGCATCCGCCGAAAAATTTTGCCATTGTCGGTGGGGCAAGTGCGAATCTTTATTTGAGAAGGAAAATAGAAGAGCTGCTTGAGCCTTATAAGGCTGGATTGTATCTGAGTCCACTTGCTTTTTGTTCCGACAATGCCGCGATGATAGGGCGCGTAGGAGTGGAAATGTACAAAAGAGGGCTTTTTAGCGATATGGACACTGTTGTGAGTTCTCCAAAAAGTGATTTGTAATGCAGATTTTGAAAGAGCGGATAACGTTCCCGCAAGTTGAGGAGCTTTACGGCAATCTTAAAATTTCGCTGACGGGACTGCTGGGGATTGTTGTCATTATCACAGCTGTTTTGTATGGAGAGTACAAAGACCCTATGATTTTGGTCTGGGCCGGCGGTATGTTCACCATCAACGGATATCGCTACTACATCTACAGATACTACTTGTCACACAAGAAAGAGTTTTCCAAAAAATTTTCAAAAGCCTTTTTTTCTTATCTCGTCTCGATGGGGCTTTCAGGTGCGCTTTTTAGTTCGTTGGTTTTTTTCTTTTTTCCAAGGGATGCGGAGTATGAGGTTTTTTTACTTATTTTATTGACTGGCATCATTTCGTCGGGTGTTGTACAGAATGCGCATACGAAACTGAGTGTAAGAGTGTTTTTGACGGCGACGCTTCTGCCGTTGATCGTTTTTTTCATTTATCAAGATACCTACCTGTTTCGAGTGCTTGCGGGGACACTTCTCTTTTATTTCGTTCTCATTATCAAAATTAGTGATCATCTCTACAAAGAGCATACGAAAACACGAACGCTTCAGCAAAAATACGAAGAGCTCATTCGTGAGTATGAAACCGACAGACAGAGGATGAATCACTTTTTCAATTACGCTCCCGTAGGTGTCTTTTTCTATACGACCGATTTAAAGGTGACCTATGTCAATGATTTTTTATCGCAAAAAATTCTGGGTGTTCCAAAAGAGAAGCTTGTGGGGCTGAATCTGCGAATGCTTGAAGATAAAAGGCTCCTTCCCGCTTTGCAAGAGACATTTAAAAAGGGTCATGGAAGCTACGAGGGAGTATACCACACGACGTTGAGCGATAAAGATATTTGGATCAAACTGATCACTTCCAGAGTCGAGATCGATCATGGGCACTTTGAGGGGGTTGCGGTGATGGTGGATCTGAGTGAACTCAAAGAGGCACAAGCGGAAGTCGAACATCTTGCTTACTATGACGAACTTACAAATATCCCCAAAAGAGCTCTTATCATAAACGAAATAAACCAGGCCATCGCGATTTACAGGCGGGAAAAGATCTGCAGTGCTTTGATCTATTTCGATTTGGACAAGTTCAAAGATATCAACGATCATTTAGGGCACAATGTAGGAGACAGTTTTTTGCAGCATGTAGCCGCACAAGCCGCTCTGGCGATCAGGGAGAGCGATATGATCGCACGCATGGGAGGGGATGAATTCGCGATCCTGCTGCCACGGCTTTCGCCTCACAAGGAGGAAGCCACACTCAAAGCGACGGAGATAGCAAGGCGCGTGCGCGATTATGCCGCAAAAGCGTTTGTCGTTGAAAATCGAACGTATAGCGCGTCTCTGAGTATGGGGATTGTTTTGATCGATGATGCGAAACAGAGTGTTTACGATGTTATCAAAGCTGCCGATACCGCTATGTATAAAGCGAAAAAAGAGAGACGAACCGATATCGTCATATTTGACGAGACTCTTGCAAAAGAGGTGGAGAAAAAGTACACGATGCGGGATGAACTGATTGAAGCGCTCAAGCAGGAGCAGTTTGCACTCTATCTTCAGCCGAAAGTGACGCAAAAGGGTGAGATATTTTCGGCAGAAGCGCTACTGCGATGGGAGCATCCGCAAAAGGGTGTATTGACTCCAGATCTTTTTTTGCCGATTTTAGTCGAATTCAATATGCTGCAGCCGTTGACTGAGAAGATCATTCTGATGGCGCGTGAACTTTCCAGATCATTGCCAAGGGAGTTCATTCTTTCGATCAACATCTCCGCCAAAGATATCCAAAGCGAGCATTTCATCATTGCTATGGAAGAGTCCGCTTCCGATTTTGGCTGTCGTATCGATTTGGAGCTTACCGAGCAGATGCTTGTGAAAAATACCGAAGAGTGCAAAATGAATATGCAGCGTCTCAACAAGGTTGGACTGGAATTCAGTCTGGATGATTTTGGAACGGGCTACTCTTCACTTTCCTATCTCAAACAGTTGCCGCTTGATTATCTCAAAATCGACAAGAGTTTTGTCGAAGATATGATAACAGATACGAACGATCTTGCCATTGTGAAGACAATCATCGTCATTGCGCACTCTTTGGGGATCAAAACGGTAGCCGAAGGGGTGGAAAGTAAAAAGCAGTACGATATGCTGCGTGAATTGGGATGTGACTATTTTCAAGGCTATTATTTCAGCAAGCCGTTGCCACAAGAGGCATTTTTTAAACTCTTAAACGAGTCTTAAACAGTAGCAACTCAGAAGCAGTTAAGAGTATAATTATCCGAATTCAACTATACTTCTTCCATCAAAAAACAATAACAAAACATAAGGAGCCAAAATGGCAACTACAAAACTAAAAGGTAACGAGGTAAATCTCGCAGGAAACGAAGTAAACGTTGGAGATAAAGCTCCAGAGGTAACAGTTGTAAACTCAGACGGTCTTGCTGACAAAGTTGTCGGCGGTGCGCAAGGAAAAAAACAGCTTATCGTTGTCGTTCCTTCACTTGACACACCGGTATGTGCTACAGAGACAAGAAACTTCAACGCAAAAGCTGCAGAGCTTGAAAACGTTGACGTAACAGTTGTTTCTATGGACCTTCCATTTGCAGCGGGTAGATTCTGCTCTACTGAGGGGATTGAGAACTTGACTGTCGCTTCTGACTTCAGAAACAAAGATTTCGCGAACGCTTACGGTGTACTTATCGCTGACGGTCCACTTGCGGGTGTTACTGCAAGAGCTATCTTCGTAGTTGACGAAAACGGTATCGTTACATACAAAGAGATCGTTCCTGAGATCACTGAAGAGCCTAACTACGACGCGGCACTCGAAGCAGCTAAAAAGTAGTCACTCTCTCCTTCTTTACCCCTTCGTGGGGTACTCTCTCTTCTAAACAAATCATCCTTTCTTTATGTTATAATGTCCTATTATTTTTCAACCCAAATTTTACATTAGAATTTGGTAAAGATGTGCTAATGCTTTGCATTGGGAGTGTTTAGAGGATTTGCAGTGACTACCTTTTAGGTAGTTCAAAAATTCTATGAATGCTCCTGGTGCAAATGATTGGTGCAGATTTGCAAATCTCTAATGCAAAATTTGGGTTCAAGGGAGCATATTTATGAAAAAATTTCTAGGTAGTTTATGTGCTGTAGCACTTTTAGGCTCGGCAGCGCAGGCGGATTTCCTCCGTGTCGAGATGGGCGGCGGAGTTTGGGAACAGACACCAAATGGGTATGCAACGAGAACAGACAGTGACGGCGTACTGAACCTAAACGGTACATACACCAGTGATGAAGAAAAATCTTCGGAAGTGTATGCATGGGCGTTGCTCAAGCATCCTGTCCCGATTATTCCTAATTTGCGGCTTGAGTATGTCTCTCTTTCTGACAAAGGGCAGACAACCGGTAGTGTCGGTGGACTTCCGATCCCCGTAAACGTAAGTGCACCGACAACCATCGATACCAAACAGTACGATGTGATTCCTTACTACAATCTTCTTGACAACACTTTCTGGCTGACACTCGATGTCGGAGTTGATGCGAAATTCGTTCAGAGTGATGCGACAGTTGGTGCAGTTCCGGGATTTGGTGGTTACTCTTCAAGCGATACGGCTGTGATTCCTTTGCTTTATCTCCGTACACGTGCGCAGATTCCTGCTACCGGTCTTGGTGTAGAAGCGGATGCAAAAGCGATCACCGATGGTACAGACACTGTGTATGATGTGCGGGCAAAAATCGACTATACATTCGATTTTGTTCCTGTGATTCAGCCTGGTATCGAAGTGGGATACAGAGCGATCAAGCTCAAGGTGGATGATGGAACGAAGTCACAGGTGGATCTTGATTATCAAGGTATATATGCCGGTGTGATGCTGCGCTTTTAGGCACTCTCTGTGCTCTTTTAAGAGCAGAGTGGGAGGTTTGTCGCTTTTACTTATTTTTTGAAGCGGAGAGGAGAAATCGAAAGATGCTGTGAAAAATTTGTTTTTAGAGAATGATAATCTCTCGTTCCAAAGTTATGTTGTATGCTTGCAGTACCATTTCTTCCGCTTCTTCTATAAGCTCCATAGCCTCTACGAAGGTGCCGCCGCCATAATTGACGAGAAAATTAGCATGTACATCGCTCCAACCCATGCCTCCAAGCCTTTTGCCTTTGAGTCCGACTGCTTCTATGAGTCTGCCGGCATACTCTCCAGGCGGATTTTTAAAGCAGCTTCCGGCACTGGGTGTGCTTGGCTGATTGGCGCGCATCTTTCGAAACATTTCCACTTTGGCAGGATCGAATCCCCGCTCATAAGCAAAAGCAGCTTCAAGGATCATCCCCTCTATCTTGGTGTATCGATATCCAAACTCCAGTGACTCTTTTGGAAATTCGCCTGAGCAGGTACGAAGTGAGACAAGGTTGTTGAAGATTTCATACTCTTTCAGCCCCGCATTCATCTTCACAAGCCCGCCGAGTTTTCCGGGAAGGTGTGCAAGAAACTCAAATCCGCCGATATCATGTTTTTTGCAAAAGGAGACGATCTTTCCGCTGGGGGTTGCCGCTCCGATGTGCAGCAGATCGTTTTTTATCATGATAAAATCGAACGCTTTTGAGAGCATACAAAGAGGCGGCGGATTGTCGCTTATGAGTATATTGCTGCAACTGCCGATGATATGGGCGTTTCGAGGGAGTTCAGAACAGTCGTTCACCACGATCACGTCGGAGACAGGACCCACTTTGATGGAGGAAAATCGGGAAAAGTCTATTTGTTTCGTCATTCGACAAAGGATGGGATGAGGTTGATTACCTGGGTCGAGAAGTCGATCATCTCGTTGAGCATCCACGGCATCGTGAGGATGATGACGATGACTACACCGATGATCTTGGGGATGAAGCTCAGTGTCATTTCGTTGATCTGGGTGGTTGCCTGGAAGATACTCACGGCAAGTCCCAGCAGCATCCCGACAAGCAGACCGGGCAGAGCAAGCAGCAGTGCTATCTTAAATGTTTCCACACCGAGCGATACGAGTTTTGCTTCCATCAGCTGTGCCTTGTTTCTTTATACTCAAGCGGTATCATATAATCTTCCGCTTTTATAATTGTATCATAAAAGCCATGCTTGTAACCAAGCTCGAAGAGTTTGTCAAGCGCCTTTATCTGGAGTGGACTGAGCGAGATGGAGTCGTCGTTTGCGTAGAGTTCGAGGTATCTATCGAGCGTTGCGGCATCGATGCGTACAAGGTTGCGCTCAAGCAGCATTTGACTCAGACGCCCTTTGTGTTTGCGCGCGACATCGACCGCTTTTGTGAGCGTTTTCTCATACTCTATGGCTTTGAGTAGCGGAATGGAACGACTCAGTACCATACCGCCAAGTGGAAGCGGCAGACCACCGCCGCTGAGCTCCTGCCAGATGTCCCACATCTCCTTCTCTACTTCCAGTTCGTCGGCAAAAGTAAGGATACTCTCATGGATCAACACGCCGGCATCCACTTTACCCTCACGCACGGCATCCTCGATTTCGAGGAAATTCATATAGGTGATGCGCGCTTCGGGATAGTAGATGCGAAAGAGCATCGCGTTGGTCGTATGTTTGCCGCTGAGTGCTACTTTGAAGTTGCGGCGAAGCTTTTTTCCCTTTTGTTTGATGAGTTTAGGACCGTAGCCCTCGCCAAAGCTCACAGCCGTGCGCAGCAGGGCATAGTTCTCGCGCACAAGCGGGTAGAGTGCGAAACTGATGGCGGCTATCTCGTACTCTCCGTTTAAAACAGCTTCGTTGAGGGTTTCGATATCGGCTGCAAGGTTTTCAAAGTGCACTCCCTCCATACCGACCCAGCCGAACTTGATGGCATAGTACATGAAGATATCGTCGGCATCGGGTGAGTGGGCTATCAACGTCGTTTTCAAAAATGTCCTTCAGGTGGCAGATAATGTTTTGTTATTTTAGCTACAATTTGTTTAATACTCGATAAGGAGACTGTATGGCATTACTGATGCTGATAGTGATGAACCTTGCCGTTATGGCATCGCTCTATATCGCTCTGCTTGTTTTGAGTGCCTTTTTTGGCATACATTTCGACTCACAGAGTATGAGTTCCCTCTTTATGCTTGCAGCCTTTTTCGGTTTTGGCGGAAGTTTTGTCTCTTTGCTCCTTTCAAAAACGATGGCGATCCACGGGATGGGTGTGCAGATTATAAAGACTCCGCAAAACGAGTTTGAGAAGTGGCTGCTCGATACGGTGGACAGACTCGCTTTTGATGCAGGATTGCAGATGCCCGAAGTTGGTATTTTTGATGCGCCGCCAAACGCTTTTGCGACGGGATGGGATCGTAACAACGCGCTTGTGGCTGTGAGTACCGGGCTTATAGAGACGATGGAACGCCATGAGATAGAAGGGGTGCTCGCACATGAGATCAGCCATGTCAAAAACGGCGATATGGTGACGATGACGCTGATGCAGGGGGTACTCAATACCTTTGTTATCTTCCTCTCTCGCCTTATCGCTTCGATGGTCGGACGGGATCGCGACGGACGGATGAACTATGGAACATATATGATGGTCAGTTTCGCGCTGGAGATGATCTTCTCTTTGTTCGCTACGGCGATACTGATGTGGTTTAGCCGCTGGAGAGAGTACAGAGCCGATGAGGGAGCGGTCGATCTAAGCGGCCCTAACGGCATCTACTACGCTCTTGCCAAACTGGGGCGCATCCCAAAAGAGGAGCTTGCCCTGCCGGATGACTACAAGGCTTTTGGAATAGTCGGCTTTTTGGAAACGCTCTTTGCCTCCCACCCGCCTATAGAGGCGAGACTGCGTCATATAGAGGAGTATGCCCATGAAAAGTAGTTACTTCCTCTCTCAGCCACATCAGCCCTTCTTTGTGCTGGCAACACTCAATGCCGTTATCTTTATGCTGCTTTTTATGCTCAGCTACAAAGGGGTGCTTTCTCCCATTGTCGATGTTGCCTTTTTGCACAGCTATACCTTTACCTTTTTTGTCTTTCTCAATGCTTTTACGGGATTTTTGTTTACGACCTTCTCTCGCTTTAACCAGACAGAAGTCATAGCCAAAAGCTACTACAGTGAAGTTTTTTATGCCAATGTCGTTGCGTCACTGCTTTTTGCAAGCGGAATGTTTGGCACAAAGCTTGCACTGCTCTCGGCTATGCTGATCGCCTTTGGCGCACACCTCTTTGTAGTTTACAAACTCTTTGCCGTCTACAAAGCTGCCAGAGTTGCAGACAAAAGCGACTCTTTTTGGATTCTGACTGGGATGAGTTTCGGATTGCTTGGGCATCTGCTTTTTATTGGCGCCTTTTCGTATGCTTCGCTCGTGTCAGTTGCCGTAGGTGTGAGTGTTTTTCTCTTTTTGCTCTTTACCGCTTTTAGTGTCGCACAGCGGATGATCCCCTTTTTCTCCCACTCTTTCGTACCCAAA
>JALUFE010000092.1 GCA_027052175.1 Helicobacteraceae bacterium
GTAAAGTTCCTCCTTTGAAGGCACTTTACCCCGTTTGAAGAGCCCTTCGATGATGGCAATGATCTCATCTTCGAGAGTTTTGATGTCTATACCCTCATCTGCCTGCTTCTCAAACATCACATAGACTTTGTACATCCCAAGTGCAGTTGCAAGCAAAAAGGAGATCATCATGATACTCTCAAGATGCTCTTTGAAAAACTCTCCCATCACTCCTCCTTTAAAAACAGATATCCGGCGATGATACCGGGCAGTAAAGCTGTCAGATAGATCCTGATATCCAGCAGATGATTGTTCTTCAGCGCTATAAATCCAAGAAACAAGAAAAGATACGCCCCCAGACGATATAGAGAAAAACTTCCCTTTGCTCCCTGCTTGACATTGGCAAACAAGAAGGGTTTGACCTTTTTCTTCTCCTCTTTGACGATAGCTCTAAGATCAAGCTCCTCCGGCGGCGCTTCGTTCATTTCCTCTTCGTCAAAAAGTCCGTGCGGATCATCGATCTTGTCAAGTGGGTCTCGATCGTCAGCATACATACCGTTTTTCATACGCCCTTTGATCATCTTTTTATGCGCATATCCCGATGCGAGTATGATCAAAAAACTGCTAAGAAACGCCACCTGTGCATTGATAAATGCGGCTTTGCCAAAAAACAGTGTAACAAAGATGAAAGCTTCAAAAAGAAGGGGTGTTTTAAATCTTCGTGCCACTAAAATCCTCGTCATCATCCTCATCTTTGTCAAAATGAGGCTTCATCCGCTCGCTTCGTTCCTTGGCAAGTTTTTCGAACTCTTTGTACTGCTTGGAGTAGGCTTTATATACGTTGAGGATGGCTGCGGCGATCCCGATGACTATGCCGACCCAAAGTGTCCATGTAAAACCGGTGGCTTTTTTGAGTCCTATCCCAACTCCCACACCGATCAAAACGGCTACGACAATGGAAATACCGAGTGAGAGGTCATCCGCAGCTTCGATAATGGGCTTGAAGCGTGGTTTTTCTTCTTGAGGCTCGTTATTTTCCACTGAGTACTCCAAATACCTTCTCAAACGCCGCTATCGTATCTTCGATGATCTGATCGGTGATGGCAGTTGAGATAAATCCAGTTTCATAGAGTGAGCATGCGAAGTAATACCCCTCTTCAAGCATCGCGGTATGGAACTTCGCAAAAAGCTCGGCATCACTTTTTGCCGCATCATCGAAATTTTTGACAGGGTTTTCGTTAAAGAAGAAACCGAACATACTCCCCCGAACCGTCGTCTGACATGGGATGCCGTGTTTACTTGCCGCTTCGCTCATCCCCTCCATCAGTCTCTGAGCTCTTTTTTCCAACACATCAATCACACGGGAGTTTTGCTTGAGTTTGCTTATCGCCGCATTTCCTGCCGCCATCGCTACAGGGTTGCCGCTGAGTGTTCCTGCCTGATAGACAGGGCCTTCAGGGCTGAGCATATTCATAATCTCCGCACGTCCGCCAAATGCTCCTACAGGCATACCGCCGCCTATAACTTTACCAAGTGTCACGATATCAGGTGTCACACCGGTGATCGTCTCCGCACCTCGAAGGGTCGCTCGAAATCCACTCATCACCTCATCAAAGATCAACAAGGCTCCATTTGCATCGCACAGCTCTCTTAGCTCTTTAAGAAACTCTTTCTCAGCCGGGACAAGTCCCATATTTCCCGCTATCGGCTCAATGATGACACATGCGATGTTGTCCGAATCTGCGAAACATTTCTTGACACTCTCGATATCATTGTACTTTGCAAGCAATGTATGCTTCGTAAAATCAGCCGGTACTCCCGGGCTGCTTGGCGTACCGAAAGTCGCAGCACCGCTTCCCGCACTGACCAAAAGCGAGTCACTGTGTCCGTGGTAGCATCCCTCAAACTTCACGATATCATCGCGCCCCGTAAAGCCGCGAGCAAGACGGATGGCACTCATCACCGCTTCGGTGCCACTGCTGACAAAACGGATCTTTTCGATACTTTCAAAAAGCTCTACGACATCTTTGGCAAGCTCTGTCTCCGCCTCTGTCGGTGCACCGAAGCTAAGGCCGTGCTTGACCGCATCGATCACGGCATTTTCTATCGTCTCGTCTCTGTGACCAAATATCAGCGGCCCCCAGCTCTGCACATAATCGACATATCTGTTCCCATCGACATCATACAGATACGCACCCTTCCCCTCTTTTATAAAGACAGGCGTTCCGCCGACGCTTTTAAAAGCACGCACCGGAGAATTCACCCCTCCGGGGATAAAACGTTGCGCTTCTTGAAAATCTTCTTGCGAATGTATTCGTTGCATTCCTAACCTCTGTATTTTTTAGGATATTATAGCGAAGCAGGACAAACAAGTTTAATTATCTTCGCTATAATCACTTAAAAACGAACGAGTATATGAACAGAAAATCTTTCGCTTTCTTTGTAGCACTGCTTATTCATGTGGTGATTTTTCTACTGCTTTACATCATTGCCATACAGGCAAGCAAAGAGATAAAAATCACACCAAAAAAAGAGAAACGTGTCAAAATAGCTCTCAAAAATTTCAAAATCCAAAAACCTAAAAAAGTCAAAAATTCCGGTCAGATCAAGCAAAAACCCAAACCCAAACCACCACTCGTCGCCCCGCCGATGCCAAAAGGCGGGCAACTCAAAAAAATCGTCCAAAAA
>JALUFE010000093.1 GCA_027052175.1 Helicobacteraceae bacterium
CTTACGTTTGCTCTCTCCCATGCGGCTTTACACAAGATACTCCATCACACAAACAGAAAAGCAAAACGCGCAACCTACCTCTGGCAGCTTGCCACCGACTATGCGGTGAGCTCGATGCTCAAAGAGAGTGGCTATGTGCTGCCGGAGTTCGCTCGTTATCAGAAACGTTTTGACGGACTGTACGCCGAAGAGATCTATGCCATACTCAAAGATGAGATCAAGAACGAAGAGTTCAGCGACGACGAAGAACTCGATACCGGCTTCAACGAAGAAAACAAACGGCAGCAAAAAGAACAGCAACTAAAACCAAACAACGACTCCACACCAAACGACAACTACCAAATGGAGGCACAACTCGAAGAGCGACTGGAGCAGAAGTTCATAGAGCAGCTTCTTGAGAAATTTGAAGAGGAGATACCAGAAGCGATCAAGCGCTATCTGCGTATAGAGCCAAAGTCGAAGATAAACTGGAGACATGAGCTTCGCCGAGCCATCGAGCACTATGCCAAAAACGACTACAGTCTCTACCCTGCGAGCAAAAAACTGCTCTATGAGGGGATTTATCTGCCAAGTCTAAAAAGCGAGGAACTCACTCTTGCAATAGCCGTCGATACATCCGGCTCCATAGAGAATGAACTACTCGATGCGTTCTTGAACGAAGTAGCCTATATCCTGCTTTCGATCCCAAGCTACACGATCGAGTTTCTCGCAGTTGATGATCAGGTGCGAGAGCATATAACGCTTCAAAAAGGCATGGAGTTTCCTGAGTTCGTTCATGGAGGATGTGGGACGGATTTTCGAGTCACGTTTACATATCTCGAACAAAAGCGCATCCAACCGAAAATGCTACTCTATTTTACAGACTTGGAAGGTTTTTTCCCAAAGCTAAAGCCTGGTTATGAAGTGGTTTGGGTGACAAAAAGTGAGATAAATATTCCGTTTGGGAGAAAAATTTTACTTGATTGAAAAGGTTTTCACCGCCAAAGCGGTGAAAAGATTTTCCAAGAGAAGAGATTTCTCTTAGAATTTGATTGTCATAGCGAGTGAAACACCCTGCTGATGGTGTTTCACTGTCGCAGATGATTTCATAGCAGCAGCAAGTTGTCCAGCTTGTGCTTGATTATATCCACCCTGACGTGCCGCACCATATGTTTGTGCTTGAGTGAGAGCAGAAGTATCGTATGTTTCCGTTACTTCCGGTGCATATGTATAAGCAAAATCTATACCCATTGTTTTCGTTATCTGATAGCTGGCACCAAGAGCGTAATGAGACTCTACGGTAGCAGGGAATCCCATTGCGTTGAAGTAGTTGATAACCGCACCGTCATAATCTGTTGCCATACTTGCAGCTGTCTGCTCTTTGATAGGATTCGAAGCATAGTTGTAACCTAGTCTGAAAGCCCATTTATCAGTACTGTACTGGTAACCGACAGCGATCACATTCTGATCATCCCATTTAAAATCTTCATATCCTTTTGCGCTGCTCCATGCTATGTTTTTATAATCCAGCGCTATTGTATGACCGTTCGTCTCATAGCTGATACCCACACCATACTCCGCAGGCTGTTCCAAGTTATCACTCAAACCTCGTCCACCTTTAAGTCCAAACTGCTGCGTCGCTTTGGAAATCTGATTTTTATACTCCATATCGATTGCGGACGTATATACGGCACCGATCGTCAAGCCGTTCATCTCATATCCAAGACCTACATTGTAACCAAAACCGAAATCCTGGCTTACACCACGCCCCGTCATAGTATTGTGGTAGGTATTTGTAGAATCCGCAAAAGCCTGTCCTGCATTATATGCTATAGAAAGAGATCCATACTGTAAAATAGGAGATATCGCGATACTAAAACCACTGTTTCTGTAAGCGAGTGGAACCGCAAATCTCATCAGCTGAAGATTGGTTAGCATCTGGTTTGTTCCGCTTTTTGTTCCAAAATAGTTTCTTTCATCTGTTGATGGTGTAAAACCAAGCGGATTTTGTTGGCTTTGATTCGCCGGATTAAGTGTACCGTAAGTAATTTGATCGTCTGTATCTCTATAGTCAACCCCCATTCCGGCAACACCGTACATACCGATACCCCACGTAAAGTTTTCGTTCACTTCAACCGAAACCGCAACTTCCGGAATAACCGAAAGATCGGCGTCACTTTCTGCAGTATCCGTCGGCATCCCCTGTGTTTCATTTTTCGCTTCAACACTCGGCATAAAAACAGTACCGCCAAATGTCACTTCGCTTCCTTTGATAAGTGCCGGGTTGGAAAGTCCACTCTCCGCACCGTGGCTCATACCGATGCCCACTCCCGCCATACCGCGAGATTTAGCACCGAGTCCTATCAGACTGTCGCCATTTGTCGCAAATGCGGAAGTCGCACCCATTGCCATTGCAGCCGCTACTGCCAATTTGATTGTTTTTTTCATATTTTAATTCCCCTTCAGAATTTTCAAAATTTAAAAACGAAACACACCACCATCCTCTTAGGGATTATGGAAATTCGTTTTTACTGCGGACATTATAGAGAATTTTTTCGGAAAACACCAGCTCTTTTTTTGATAAGTTTATGACAAAAAAGGAGAGATTTGTCCTTTTTTTTGAAGCAAACTTATAAATATGTGTAGTTTTTATAAAAATAAATTATAAAATGATCGAAA
>JALUFE010000094.1 GCA_027052175.1 Helicobacteraceae bacterium
TAAAAATATTTTACAAGCGAATAATTATGATCCAGAAAAATACATAGGTTTATGCCGATTGAAAAAAGGGGCTGTGATAAAGAAACCTTTGAGTGCAAAAGTTAGAAAGTTACTGACACGTCCAAAACAATTCTTCAAGGATATTAAAAAGAAATAATAATGTGTGGGTTAAAATGCTATCTGCTCAATATAATAGCAGTTTTTTTTGATAAACAATATAAGGGTTGGGGCAGAAAAAAAACGGGTCGGTTTGCGGCATGGTGTCATAGAACATTTGGCGGGGATTTGACTTTGCTTGAAGACGGCTTCATCCGTTCGCTCGACCTTGGTGTAAAAGGATCTCCCTCTTTTTCCATTGTGGAAGACGACATAGGCATCTATTATGATGCGACGGCACCAAGCAGACTTGAAAACATCTTGAACACCTACGATTTCATAGCAGACAAAGCATTGATGGCAGATGCCAAGAGAGCGATGGAATTGATAGTCAGACATCGTATCTCCAAATACAACAGCTCCACAGATGTGCCGGATGATTATTTTCTACGTGACGAGCGGAGAGTTCTTGTCGTAGCGCAGACTGCCGGTGACGCTTCCTTGCAGTATGGGATGCTGGATGAGTACACTACGGATGACATGATAGATGCCGCCATAGACGAAAATCCGGGTGCGAAGATATACATAAAGATTCATCCCGATGTATTGAGCGGAAAGAAAAAGTCGGACATCGACATTGAAGCGGCGAAGAGAAAATGCATCATCATAGAGGAGAACTACAATCCTATTTCCCTTTTGCAGTATTTCGAGAAAGTTTATACGAAAACTTCACAGATGGGTTTCGAGGCGCTGATGGCAGGATGTGAGTGTGTCTGCTTTGGGATGCCGTTTTATGCGGGATGGGGAGTAACCATAGACAAGTCGCACTGCAGCCGCAGAAAAAGAAAACGAAGCGTCGAAGAGATATTTGCGGCTGCATACATTCTCTATACCCGTTATTACAATCCATACACCAAGAAAGAGAGCGATATATTCGATACGATCGACACAATAGTGAAAATGAAACGATAAAGACGCTTTTGGAAAATCAATCTGTTTACGATAAAATGGCGAATATGACAAAAAAAATGGATACAAAAGCATACTTTTTCGGTTTTTCACGCTGGAAGCATGGATACGTACGTCCATTTTTTCATGAGTACGAGCAAGAAAACATCTTTTTTATCAATCCTCTTTTCACATCTCCTCTCAAACTCGCTCTCAAAAGAGGGCTTGATGCAGATTCGCACATCTACTTCTGGGGGCGAAAGAGTTTCCCCGATGTAGAAAAGTTTGCTGAAGAACACAGGGTGAAGATATATCGCGTCGAGGATGGCTTCATCCGTTCTGTAGGACTTGGTTCGGATCTTACACAGCCCTATTCACAGGTGGTTGACAGGCGGGGCATCTACTTCGATCCGACGCAAGAGAGCGATCTTGAGTATTATCTTAATTTCTACGACTTTCAAAATGAGAGCGCACTGCTAAATGAAGCGAAAGAGCTTCGAGAGGAGATTGTAAAGAACCGTATCTCGAAGTACAATGCCGATGCAGAGAGAAAGCTGCAGCTTCCAAAGGAGAAAACGACGGCGGTTGTCATAGGACAGGTCGAAGACGATGCTTCGATCCGCTTTGGCGCGGATTCGATGACGAATCTTGAGCTTTTGCAAAAGGTCAAAGAGCTTTACGGCGATCGTTATATCATCTACAAACCGCATCCCGATGTTTTAAGTGGCAACAGAGTGGGGCATGTCAGGGAGAGTGATGCACTTCGCTACTGTGACAAAGTGGTGACGGATATCTCCATAGCAGATGTCCTCGATGCGGTGGATGAGGTACATACGATGACGTCACTGACGGGCTTTGAAGGGCTCCTCTATGGGAAAAAGGTCTATACTTACGGTATGCCTTTTTATGCCGGATGGGGCCTCAGCATCGATGCGAAAAAATGTGAAAGACGGCAAAGAAAACTCTCTCTCGATGAACTTACAGCTGCCGCGTATCTACTCTACCCACGCTACATCAGCCCGAAAACGAAAGAGCCCTGTGATGCCAGACAGGTTATAAAAGAGCTCAAAGAGCAAAAAGATGCGCTGCAATCTTCATGGATTTTAAGGACTAAATCGAAAGTTTATAGTTATTTTAGTAGAATTTCTCAAAAATTACTCTCATTGGCAGGTTGATGCAGGTTTTAGATATCGTAGGGAAAGTGACCGGAAAAAACATTCTTTTGCTGCAGGGGCCCATGGGGACATTCTTCAACAAGCTCGATCAGAAATTTTCCGCACTTGGAGCGAATACTTTTCGTATAGGGCTCAATGCCGGGGACGAGTTCTTTGCCGATGCGAGACACTATACACCGTTTTGTGGCCGTATGGAAGAGTGGGAAGATTTTATCAAACACTTTTACGAGCAGTACGATATAGACATGATCTTTGTTTTTGGAGACTGCAGATCCTACCAAAGTACAGCCATAAAAACGGCGAAAGAGGCGGAAATAGCGGTTTTTGTCTTCGAGGAGGGATATATCCGCCCCGACTTTATAACTTTGGAGAGAGGGGGAGTCAACGACAATTCCTCTCTGCCGAGGGAGAGAGCTTTTTACGATGCCTTGGAGTATCATGACGAGATGGCCTGCAACTCCAAAAACATCAAGCATATCGGCAGTACATACAAAGAGATGGCACTTCAGGCGATCATCTACTATATTGTCGGAAATTTGCTCTTTTTCAGATATCCGCACTATCAGCATCACCGTAGATTTTCCGCAATCCATGAAGCTTTTTACGGAGTACGGAATTTTATGCGCAAGCAGTATTATCGGTTGAAGGAATTCAATGCCGAAAAGCTTTTCAAATACCAGATGCGTAAAAAATACTACTTTGTTCCGCTGCAGACATATGAGGATTTTCAGATACTGCATCACTCGGATTATGAAAGTATAGAGGAGTTTATAGAGGAGGTAATGAATTCCTTTTCCAAGTATGCGCCTGAAGATGCTTTTTTGGTCATAAAGCATCACCCTATGGATAGAGGGAAGAAGAACTATGCCGCTTTCATAAAGAAAATCGCCGAGAAACTCGGATGTCGCAAGAGAGTGAAAATCCTCTATGATGTCCATTTGCCGACACTGCTCAAGGGTGCCATAGGAACGATTACGATCAATTCGACGGTGGGGATATCTTCACTCTATCATAAAACGCCGACGATTTGTATGGGAAGAAGTTTCTACGATATAGAGGGACTCACTTCCAAAGGTTTGACTCTTGATGAATTTTGGCAGAACTATAAAAAGGTCGACAGTGAACTTTTTGAGAAATTTCGATGCTATCTCATCCATACGACCCAGATAAACGGAAGTTTTTATAAAGGGGATATTTAAGAAGCGGCACGAGCCGCTTTCTTATTGTTTGAGTCCTATGAGGGTTTGGAGAAGCTGGTCTGAGGTCGTGATCGTTTTTCCGTTGGCCTGGAAGCCTCGTTGGATGATGATAAGCTGCGTAAGAGCTCTTGAGAGATCGACATTGGACGCTTCAAGAGCGGAGGACTGGATAAATCCGCGTCCGCCGCTTGCAGCCGTTCCTATGATAGGATCTCCCGAGTTTGCAGTTTGCGTATAGAGATTGCCGCCTTCGGTGGAGAGTCCTTCGTTGTTGGCGAACTTTGCCATCGCGATTTGTGCAAGACCGAAACTGCGACCGTTGCTGAAAGAGCCTACAAGTGTCCCGCTTTGATCGATGCGGATACCCACGAGATCTCCGCCGGTATAGCCGTCTTGACTGATGCCGGATGTGGTCGACTTGCTGTCATAGCTTGTTAGACCGTCAAAGGCGTTAGAGGTACCGGTGAGAAGATTGATGGTCTGGTTCGGTGCAGACCCGTTGTTGGCCGTAAAGTTGATACTTGGCGGTGTAAAGCTTGAAAGACTGCCGTCCGTATTGAAAGATACCTGCCCTTCGATGATGTTTTTCGGCATTCCGGTAGTTCCCCCCGATGCGTTGATGACACCGGGCTCGGGAACCGTGACCATCACTTTCCAAGTGCTTCCTGTCTGCGGATCGAAGCTCTCTTTTCTAAAATCGATCTTGACGGTATGCTTCGTTCCAAGTGAGTCGAAAATATCGATGGAACTTGAGTGAGTCGGAACGTTGAAGTCTTGCGTTTGGCGCACACCCGTACTTCCTGACGGCAGACTGCCGCTCATAGCTGACATCGCCTGAAAAAAGCGTGTATTTTCCGTAGTCGATGCGTCGATGATACTGTCGACGTTGATATTCATATCGTAAAGAATATTTGCGTTGTCGTCGGGATTGTAAACGGTGAATTTTCCTTGCGAATCGACCTCGACTCGAGGTCCACTGCCGTCGTCGTCTATATGGTTTCTTTTATTTCGCAAATCGTTGGCTTGAGGATGGCGTGTTCCCGTGCTGTCGGTTTCGGAGTTGCGCATCAGTGTCTGCATACCCTGGCGGAATTCTTCCGTAGTGGTGAAGTAGTATGTATCCTCGATGCTTGTTCCGGAAGAATCGATAAGACCGTCGTCGCTTGCCCACAGACTGGCGGCATTGACACTGCCGTCGGTATATCGGAATCGTTTCATCGGGAAATCCGCTTGTCCGTCTGTGAGACCGGAATTGCCGCCGTTTCCGGCTATGTTGACACGAATGTTTTTGGAGTCGCCTTTGTTGGTGTTTGTCAGTGTGATTCGGTCTCCTGAAACGCTTGCGGTGACTCCCGTCTTTTTTGTGAGTTTGTTGATAGCTCCGGCTATTTTGTTTGCTGCTACGGAACTGCTGTCGCCCGCGCTTATAACGATTTGAGAGATATCCGTTCCGTTGATCTTTATGTCTCCTGCCGCAATCGTGTAGCCTGTTGCGCCTCCCGCCGTTGCGGAGTTTGTTGCGTTTACGAGAGCGTTTCTAAATCCGATCCAGACTCCCTGGCCGGCGGCGGGTGCTTCTCCGGACTGAAGCAGAAAAGCTTTTCCGGAGCCGTTGACGAGGACGCCCAGATTCTCTCCACGTTCGATGATCTTTCCATTGTTGTCTCTAAAGAGATGCGAAGGTGAGTTCTCGTTGATTTGGTCGGGATTTGTGGTCGTGTCACTGTCCGCATCATTGTAGGGTGTCGTGCCGTCGGTAGCCGTACCGCCTATCGTATTGTCGTAGGTAGTTTGTGGCGTTGCAAGAGAGTCGCTTTGATCGAGTTTGGTATCTCTGTTGAGATCTGCGGCCTGTTCGAATGCATCGAGTCCTCTTATGGCCGAGAAACTCTCCACTGTATCGCCGGAGTTGAGATTCGCTTTGAGCTCTATTTGTGTCGAAGCTTTGGCCGGAGTAGTGAGTCCCGGCGGGATTACGACATCTTGGATGGGAGCGGTCGAATCGACTTTGCCGGTTTCATCGTCTCTTAACCATCCTTGAACGATATATCCGTTGTTATCGACGAAATTTCCGTCTGCATCGAACTTGAAATCTCCGGCACGTGTATAATTGTACGTTTTTCCACCATCGGGAGAGATGATGAAAAAGCCGTCTCCTTGAATGGCGACATCCGTGTTTTTGTCGGAGTTTTGAATGCTTCCCTGAGAGAAGATTCTTGTCATGGAGTTCACCTGCGTTCCAAGCCCTACCTGAACGGCGTTTTTTCCACCGAGATCGCCCTGCGGTGCAGTGGCTATCTGCTTTGTTTGCGCCAAAAGATCCGAGAAATTCGCGCGCGAGTATTTGAATCCGACGGTATTGACGTTTGCGATGTTGTTGGATTCGACATCCATAGCTACCTGATGCGCCTGGAGTCCAGAAACACCTGAAAAGAGTGACTTTAACATCGTGTATCCTTTTTTTTAAAGTCTATAAGAGTTGATGATATTAAGCAAAGAGCGTTCCAAAAATGAAAATTGAAGGAAAGAAGCGGATGCCTACGCATCCATGTTGAGGGCTTTTTGGATCATCTCATCGGCAGTCGTGACCGATTTGGCGTTGGCGTCGTACGCTCTTTGATAGATGATGAGCTCGGTAAGACCCGCTTCCATTTTGACATTGGACATTTCGAGTTTTTTGTTGAGGATACCGGCTCCGAGGATATTGTTGCCGTTTTTGTCTTTGAAGAAAAAGGCTTTGCCACTGTTGGAACTCTCTTGAAAGAGTGTGCCGCTGATACGTTCAAGCCCCTGATCGTTTTGAAAATGAAAAAGAGCTACTTGAGCCACACTGCTTTGGCGGCCGTTGGTAAAGGAGGCGATCACTTCCCCGTTTTGATTGATGTCGTATCCCATGAGTTCTCCGCTTTGGATCCCATCAGACTGACTCGCACCGCTGATGGGGATATTCGCCGCGGCGATAAGACCGTCGTAACCTTTTCCGAGGTTTATCGTCACCGGCGTCCCGTTGTTGTCGATAGAGGTGAGGGTAGAATTCAGAAGCGCCCCGCTTTCATCGAAATTTACCTGCCCGTCAGCGGTACTGTAGGTCGTTTTTCCGTCATTGGAGATTACGGTCGCCGTGACATCCCAGCGTGTGCCTTTTGTAGGCTGGAGTGCATCGAGTTTGAATGCCAGACGTACTTTGTTGATGTTGCCATGGGCATCGATGGCTTTCGCGCTGATAACTCGCGTTTCGTTTTGGGTCCCGAGGTTGCCGAAGAAGTTGATGTTTGATGTCGGCTTTGCTGGGTAGAGAAGCGTTTCGGGCAGTTTGAGCTTTTGCTGTTTTGTCACATCACCAAGGGGGATATCCGAGAGCTCTTTTGTAAGAGTGTTGGTCGTTGTATTTATATTGTCCCCTATAGTCCCCAGTACATACATACCTTCTTGGGTAACAAGGTCTCGATTACGGTCAAAACTGAATGTGCCGTTGCGGGTGAAGTAGCGCTCTTTTCCCCCCTCAATAGCGAACCATCCGTCTCCGACGATGGCAAGGTCGGTAGTTCTGTCACTGTCTGCAAGTGTTCCTTGCGACAGATCGAGTGCAGTTGCGTTTACCTGTGTGCCTATACCCACGGTACTGTCTACGCTGCTTTTGAGTGATGGGGTGTTTTTTGCTTTGTCGAATAGGGAGGCGAACTCCGTTTCGTATCCGCGAAAACCTATCGACTCGATATTTGCAAGATTGTCCGAAGCGATGTCGATAGCGTCTTGATGCGCTTTGATACCGCTGATGCCGGAATAAAATGCCTGTATCATCGTTTCCCCTTTAGTAGATTTCTACCACTTGATTGAGCGGTATATAGCGTGAACCGAGTTTAAGGAGTGCTTTGCCTTTGTCGAAGCGTACCGACTCTATAGGGTAGTTGCCGACTGCACTGTGCCGAGGATTGCCTTGGTTGTCGTAATAGTCGGCAGTGATTTGATAAAAACCGTCCGGGACATCTTTGCCGCCGTTGTCTTTGCCGTCCCAGTCGAAAGAGTAGACCCCTTTGGCGTTTTCAGCGAGATTGATCGTTTTTACAATACTCCCTTCGCGGTCGCGCACGGTAACGGTACCGCTTTTGACGTCTGTAGGGAAGTACATTTCAAATGTCGATACCTTCCCTTTTGTATGATGAATGGTGTTCGAACCGAGAGATGCCGTCTTTCCGATGGCTCCAAGGACTGAATACTGCTGGGAGTTCGCCAGTGATTTGCTGAGGTTTTCCAATGCTTTTTTCGTATTGTCCGCGGCTTCGAGACTGGCAAGCTGCGAAGTCTGCTGGAGTATTTTTTCCGTATCCATAGGTTGGGTCGGATCTTGATACTGCAGCTCTATCAGCATCAGTTTCATAAAATCGTCTTTGCCGAGTATACCGTCGGGGTTGATGTATGGATTGTTGATTTTATTTGAAGAGAGTGTTGAGGTGGCACTGCTGGTGTTGTTTGTCTGGTTGATCATTTTTATCCTCCGTTTATATATATCGCGGCACGATTATTTCGAGTTGTCGGCTCTGCTCTTCGTGCTCTTCGTCCTGTGTGAAATATTCATACTCGTTTTTGCGGTTTCGTTCCTTCTCTTTTTGCTGTTGATGGTGCGCATCGCCGTTGAAGTTGAAAGAAGCATTATTTATTCCGTTTTGACTGAGCTGCATTTTTAACTCTTGCAGATTGTGTGTGAGTAGATGCAACGCGGTGTTGTTGGAGCTGAGATTGATATGGATGTTTTTGCCGCGTTGAACGACGGTGAGGTCGATCTCTCCAAGACGCTGTGGATTGAGTTTGACTTTGACGCGGGAGAAGGGCGGTTTGTACTCTTCGAGCGCCTTTTTGATATCCTGGCCGAGATGTTTCATCATCTGTTTTGCCTCATGGATTTTGACATCGAGAGTGTCGGCCGTTTTTTGTATATGCGGCTGAATATCTTGGGATGCGTCGCTGTGAAGCAGTTTCTCCAACGCACTGTTGTCTGTTTGTCGTTTTTCTCTCTCTTGCGCAGTTTCTTGTGTTTTTGGGGTCTCCCAGATGTCTTTTTTGAGTATGGAGTCCAGATTTTCAAAGAGTGGTTTTTTATGAGTTTCTTGATCTTGTCGGCTTTCGTTTTTCAAGAGAGAGTGGAGTGGAGTGGTTGTATCACTCTTGTTTGTATACTCCTTTTTCACTTTGTTTTCCATCAGATGGGAGGTTGTGACGATGTGACGTATATCGACGCTTTTGTGCTTCACCTCAAAGAGCGGTATGCTTTTGAGCCGCTCTGTTTTTGTTTGTGGCGTTTGGGTTTTAAGCTTATCCGTGCCGTTTGTCTCGATGTGGTTGCCGATGTTGTTTCGAAGAGTCGCTTGTTGCGGACTGTGTGGCTCTTTTTCCCCTAACGGCGTCTTTGTATGCGGTATGTTTGTTATGGGAGGCTGTTTTGTCGTTTCTATCTTCTCAAAAGAAATATCTGCAACCTCTATGCCGAGTTTGTCGGCAAGCGCAAGCAGGCCTTTGAGCGATTTGGGGAGATGCTCTTTCGCCAGATGCGGCTGAGCATGAAGGATTTTCGTCTTGAGATACTCTTTTGCTTTGTGAAGCAGATGTTTCAGTTCGTTGACCGTAAGCTCTTTTGAGAGAAGGGGATTGAGCGCAAATTCCCGTGTCGTCTCCTCTTTGGGAAGTGTCGGCAGACTCACTTCTCGTGATATCATGCCTGTGCCGGTATGCTCCTTTTTCACTTTGTTTTCCATCAGATGGGAGGTTGTGACGATGTGACGTATATCGACGCTTTTGTGCTTCACCTCAAAGAGCGGTATGCTTTTGAGCCGCTCTGTTTTTGTTTGTGGCATTTGGGTTTTAAGCTTATCCGTGCCGTTTGTCTCGATGTGGTTGCCGATGTTGTTTCGAAGAGTCGCTTGTTGCGGACTGTGTGGCTCTTTTTCCCCTAACGGCGTCTTTGTATGCGGTATGTTTGT
>JALUFE010000095.1 GCA_027052175.1 Helicobacteraceae bacterium
AACGGAGAGGATCCTCTTCTACACAGGTGTCGAGCACAAGATAGGTGAGGTTCACGACGGTGCAGCGACAATGGACTGGATGGAGCAGGAGCAAGAGCGTGGTATCACCATCACCTCTGCGGCGACCACATGTGAGTGGAGAGGCAAGCAGATCAATATTATCGACACTCCGGGACACGTCGACTTTACGATCGAAGTTGAGCGCTCCATGCGTGTTCTTGATGGTGCAGTTTCTGTTTTCTGTGCGGTCGGTGGCGTGCAGCCACAGTCTGAGACAGTTTGGAGACAAAGAAACAGATACGGTGTTCCATCTATCGTTTTTGTCAACAAAATGGACAGAACGGGTGCTGATTTCTACGAAGTTGAGAGACAGATTCGCGAGCGTCTTAAAGGGAATCCTGTGCCTATCCAACTTCCTATCGGTGCTGAAGACAACTTCGAAGGTGTCGTTGATCTTGTTAAGATGAAAGAGATCGTTTGGGACAAAGAAGCTGCGATGGGTTCAGCATACCACGAGCAGGATATCCGTCCTGAACTTCAAGAAAAAGCAGAAGAGTACAGAGAGAAGATGATCGAAGAGATCTCTTCATGTGAAGCTAACGAAGACCTCATGGAAAAATATATGGAGGGTGAAGAGCTTACAACTGAAGAGATCATGCAAGGTATCAAAAAAGCCACTATCAATATGGAAATCGTTCCTATGACATGTGGTACTGCATTTAAGAACAAAGGTGTTCAGACACTTCTTGATGCAGTTGTTGACTATCTTCCAGCTCCAACAGAGGTTCCACCGATCCGTGGTACGAAGATGGATGATCCAGATCAGGAAGTCTTTGTCGAGTCCACTGATGACGGTCCGTTCGCGTCACTTGCATTTAAAATCATGACTGACCCGTTTGTCGGACAGCTTACGTTCATCCGTGTATATCGCGGTAGCCTTGAGTCCGGTTCATACACACTCAACTCTACAAAAGAGAAAAAAGAGCGGGTTGGACGTATTATGAAGATGCACGCGATCAAACGTGAAGAGATCAAAGAGATCTACGCAGGTGAGATTGGTGCGGTTGTAGGACTTAAATACACTACAACGGGTGATACACTCTGTTCTGAAGAGGATAAAGTCGTTCTAGAACGTATGGAATTTCCAGAGCCTGTTATCTCTGTTGCGGTCGAGCCGAAAACAAAAGCTGACCAAGAGAAGATGGGTATCGCATTAGCGAAACTTGCAGCTGAAGATCCAAGCTTTAGAGTTCACACCGACGAAGAGACAGGTCAGACTATCATCTCCGGTATGGGTGAGTTGCACCTTGAGATCATCGTTGATCGTATGAAGCGTGAGTTCAAGGTTGAAGCAGAAGTCGGTGCTCCACAGGTCAGCTACCGTGAAGCGATCACTGTTCCTGTCGATCAAGAGTATAAGTATGCCAAGCAGTCCGGCGGCCGTGGTCAATACGGTCATGTCTTTATCAAAATGGAGCCTGCAGAGGCTGGCAGCGGATTTGAGTTTGTCAATGATATCAAAGGCGGTGTGATTCCTAAAGAGTACATTCCTGCAGTTGAAAAAGGTATCGAAGAGGCTATGCAAAATGGTATCCAGGCCGGATATCCTGTCGAAGACCTCAAAGTTACTCTTTATGACGGTTCATACCACGAAGTCGACTCTTCTGAGATGGCGTTCAAACTTGCCGGTTCTATGGCATTTAGAGAGGGTGCGAAAAAAGCCAACCCGGTCATCCTTGAGCCTATCATGAAAGTCGAAGTCGAAGTTCCTGAAGAGTATATGGGTGATGTTATCGGTGATCTCAACAGAAGACGTGGTCAGGTCAACTCTATGAGTGATCGAAGCGGCAACAAGATCGTTGATGCATTTGTTCCACTCTCTGAAATGTTTGGATACTCGACAGATCTTCGCTCTGCCACACAAGGGCGTGCAACGTACTCTATGGAATTCGATCACTATGAGGAGGTTCCAAGAAACGTTGCTGAAGAGATTATCAAAAAACGTAACGCGTAACTCAACCTCTTTTCGTATGTGCCGATATGGTACATACGAACTTTTTACTTCACAGGAATAGAATGAAGCCTTTTATCTTGTTTATTTTGTTTACGCTTGCTCTTTTTGCTTCCAATCCTACTATATTCGCTTCATTGGGTGATAAAATCTACGACAACATAACGAAAATTGAAAAATTGAAAAAGTTCAAAGAGTACAAACCTTTCATCCAAAAGATTGACGAATATGTCAAAGAGGCGAAAGCCACAAAAAAACTGGGTTTTGCCATAGAAAACGGAACACACAAGGATGCTTCGAGATTTTATCTTAAAAAACTGCGTGAACTTGCCAAAACGAACGACTTTTTTGTCCGTAGTGCCAATGCCGTTTTTGATCAGGCATATGTGACGAAAGATTACGATCTGCTAATGGATCTGCTTGATACGGGACTGATAGATGTTGAGAGAAACAAACAAAGACTCTTGAAACTGTATGAGGAAGATGGTGAAAAATTTGAACTGCGGGGTGTATTGAAGCAGCTTGTAGATGCAAGTAACCTCAAAAAAAAGAGCAAACATTCCAAAGAGTATTACGAACGGCTGAGGAAGATACGGGAAGAGGAGAAAATCCGCCGTTTACGGGAAAAAGACAAGAAACGTCAGGAAGCGCTGCAAAAGCGCCTTGATCAAGAGCTGAAAAGAAAGAAAGAAGAGATCGAAAAAGAGCAGATACAAGAGCTCAAAGAGGAAGATTTGTAAAAAACTACTCCCAATTTGCTTCTGAAAGATTGTTTGGTCTCCCCTGAAGTGTAAGGTAGGGCTTGTACTCCGCCTTGTAGGCAAGACTTGGACAATCCTTGACATAGTATCCCAGATATATCCACCTAAGTCCTCGCTCTTTTGCCATAATTATCTGATAGTAAAGTGAGAGTTTTCCAAGATTGTATTTTGCGAAGTCAGGATCATAATAGAAATAGATCGACGATATCCCTTCTGGTAGGATATCGATAAGATCAACACCTATGAGTTTGTTTTCGTAAAAATAAAGAACTTCGTAGCCGTAGTCATAGGCACCCTCGACAAACGAGCTGTAGTAGCCGTTGTACGTTGCTTCATGATACTCCCAGCCATTTTTTTCATGTTTGTAGAGATGATATTTTTTAAAAAGATCGATATGCTCTTTTGTAACGGTCGGTTTTTGTATGACGATATTTATATCTTTCGCTTTGCGGAGGACTCTTCTTTTTGATTTGGACCACTCGAAGTTCTCGACATCGATTTTTATACTTTTGCACTCATCACAGGTGGGGCAGATAGGACGGAAGTACATTTTGCCAAAACGGCGGTATCCTGTTTCAATAAGAGTATGATTGCACTCTTTTGAGCAGTTGTCTATGATTTTGTAGTGCAATGTCTGTTCAAGATTGTCAAGGTAGGAACATTTGTCGTAGTGCAAAAACTCTTTGATGAGATTCATGCTGTCGGTCATCCTCCGTCTTTAAAAAAGAAATATTGAACTGCTTACAACCGCTTCGCTTGTTTTCTGAAGAAACATTTTGCTACGCAAAACCGCTTCGCTTGTTTTGAGCGATAAGGACATCTTCGATGACTTTATCGAGATCACCGTCAAGGATGGCAGAGACGTTGCTATAGGCTTCGTTACTGCGATTGTCCTTGACCTGCTGGTAAGGCTGCATGACATAGGAACGTATCTGATGCCCCCAACCAATTTCACTTTTTGGTACGCCGTCGGCTTCGGCCTTTTGTTCTTCAAGTTTCAGCTCATAAAGACGTGATTTGAGCATTTTCATAGCCGTAGCTTTGTTTTTATGTTGGCTGCGGTCGTTTTGGCACTGAACGACGATGCCTGTAGGGATGTGAGTGATACGAATCGCACTCTCGGTTTTGTTGACATGCTGCCCGCCCGCGCCGCTCGCGCGATAGGTGTCGATGCGGATATCTTTGTCCTCTATCACAATGTCTATGTTGTCATCGATCTCCGGCGAGACCATAACGGAGGTAAAAGAGGTGTGACGCTTGGCATTGGAGTCAAAAGGAGAGATACGCACAAGGCGATGGATGCCGTTTTCAGTTTTAAGATATCCGTAGGCATTTTCTCCTTTGATAAGGATAGAAGCATCTTTGATCCCTGCCTCCTCACCGACCTGGTAGTCCAGCACTTCCACGCTCCAGCCTCTGCGCTCGGCATAGCGTTTGTACATCCTCAGCAGCATACTGGCCCAGTCTTGTGACTCCGTTCCACCGGCACCGGGATGAATGGAGAGGATGGCGTTGTTGGCATCCTGCTCGCCGCTTAGAAGCACTTCTATTTCCATACCTCGTATAAGATTTTTAAGCTCTTCGGCTTCGCTAAAGAGTGTCTGTATCGTCTCTTCGTCATTCTCCTCTTTGGCCATTTCATACAGCTCTATCGCATCTTCGAGTGACTCTTTGGCGTTGTTGTATTTCTCAAGTTTTCGTTCAAGCTGTGTCTTCTCTTTTTGGACTTTGGCAGCTCCTGCGGCGTCATCCCAAAATCCAGGCGTGTTTTCAAGTTCTTCTATCGCTTTGAGTCTGTTTTGCAGTTTCTCAGGCTCGACAACACCGGTGATATTGTCCATCTTTGTTTGAAGATCTTTTAAAAGTTCCGTATATTCGTAGTTATCCATAGCCCTAATCCAAATTTTTGTATAATTCGAATTATATTCAAAGAAGGCTTAAAACGATGCAAATTATCTCCTCCGCTTCGAAACTCAAAGAACTCCTGCGAAAAGAGCAGGGAAGCATTGGCTTCGTTCCGACGATGGGTGCGCTTCATGAAGGACATCTCACGCTCATCAAAGAGTCTAAAAAGCACAATGACATCATAGTTGTTTCTATCTTCGTCAATCCGACGCAGTTTCTCAAAGGTGAGGATTTGGAGAAGTATCCAAGACGGGATGAGGCAGATAAAAAGATATGCGAAATAGCGGGTGTAGACTACCTCTTTATGCCAAGTGCGGAGGAGATATACGGCGATGACGAGCCGATGATCCAAGCGCCGCAGGTGCGAGGTTATATTCTCGAAGGAGCGACGCGCCCCGGGCATTTTAGTGGAGTGCTTAGTGTCGTTATGAAACTACTGAACATCGTCGATCCTTCTCGCGCCTACTTCGGCAAAAAGGATGCCCAGCAGCTCTTTTTGATCGAGCAGATGGCAAGAAGCTACTTTTTGGATGTGGAGATCGTACCGGTCGATACGGTGCGGGAGAGTGACGGCTTGGCTTTAAGCAGCCGAAATGTTTATCTCAGTGATGCTCAGCGCCAAGAAGCGCTCAAAATCCCCGCATCGCTCAATCTTGCACGCAGTCTTATCACGCAAGGTATCCTCGATACCGAGGAGATCACGACACAGATGAAAAAGGTGCTCTCACCGCTGCAGATAGAGTATGTGGTCGTTGTCAGTCGTAACTTCGAGTACCAAAAGAGAGTGGAGATCGGAAACAGTATCATTCTTGTTGAAGTGCTTGTCGGTACGACACGCCTACTTGACAATATCTGGGTTTAAAAATCCCTCTTCTATCATGATATCCACCGTCTTTTTAAAAACGGGAACTGCAGTCTGTGAAGCAAAGTGGTTTGTTTCGGGACGACGTACGACAACACCTATACTGTAGTGGTGTGAGGCGTCGTTGGCAAAACCCAAAAACGAGGTATTGTACTTTTTGACATAGTGTCCCTTCTCGACCAGGTGTGCCGTTCCCGTTTTTCCTCCTATGGTAAGCCCCGGTGTGATAGCCTTTTTCCCTGTGCCTTTGAGCACTGTTTTTATAAGGATCTTTTTGACTCTGTTTGCGGTTGTAGCACTGATGGCACGGACAGCTTCGGAGTGAGTTATAGGTATTTTTTGGCCATTGTCTATGAAATTTGTCACAAGATAAGGATCGACCCTTTTGCCGTCGTTGTTAAAGGCACTGTAGGCGCGAAGCAGTTGCATGAGATTGACACGCATTCCGTATCCGTAACTGCTTGTCGCTTTGTATATCTCGTTTTCAAGTTTGATGGCACTGGGGATGGAGCCTTTTTTTTCATATACGAGATCGGGTGTTGATTTTTGTGCAAATCCAAAACGCAGCAGCCCCTCGTAGAAATCGCTTCCACTTAGTCGCTGGGCAAGCTGTGCCATCCCGACGTTGGAGGAGTAGACGATGACATCTTCGGCACTGAGCCATTTGAAGCGGTGCTCGTCGGTGATGACTTTGCGGCCTATGCGGAAGTGCCCGTTATGCCCGTTGACAATCTCGTAGGGGTTGACAAGGTGATTTTCAAGCAAAATGGAGAAGGTGATGGGTTTAAGTACACTTCCGGGTTCGAAACTAAATTCGATGGCGGAGGTGTTGAGCGAGGGGTAGTCGCTTCGCTTGATATCTTTTGGCAGATAGCGGTTGGAGCTTGCCAGAGCGATGACTTTGCCTGTGTGTGACTCCATCACGGCAAGGAAGATCTCCCGTGCCTGCTCCTTTTGTTTCATTTTGTCAAGCATATGCTCCAATCTTATCTGTAGTCCAAGGTTGATGCCAAGTTGGATATCCAGTCCGTTTACAGGCTCTTTGACAAAACTCTCTTTGTTCAGCAGTATGTACCCGTTGACATCACGCTGCCCCTCTATCTTGCCATCAGCCCTTGGGCTGAGTTCCATCTCGAAGCGCTTCTCAAGCCCCTTGACTCCTTTAGAGAGAGTGTAACCCGCTTTTTCCACTTTTCTTGGATAGCCTATGACGGGCGTGAGCGCCGTTTTGTAAGGGTACTGTCTGCTTTCACCGCTTTCGATGATGCTTAAACCCTGCATCATATAGATGCCCGTTTTAGGATTTTTCAAGGAACGAAAAACATCGAATCGACGCAGTTCATAAGAAAGCTGCCTGAGATACTGCGCCTCTTTTTGGGGAATGTTGTAACTCAGTACTACCATGCCGTTTTTGTTTTCAAGGCGCTTTTGGATCACCTTTTGCGGGATGCCGGAGTAGATGGCAAAGAGTGCCGTAAAAAGCTCTTTTTTGTCCGGGTCGAGGTAGCGTGTGTTGATGACGGCTTTGTAGAGTTTTTCGCTTTTTGCTACATGAAAACCGTCTGCTGTTACGATGCTCCCCTCTATTGCTCGGGTTGTATGTGAGATATAGAGAGAAGGGAGCTGTTTGTCAGAGAGTATATTTCCTAGAATGACACCGAGAAACATCAAAAAAGCGAGAACGAGAATGACAAAAAGCAGAAAAAACTGTTTGACCTGCCGACGGTTTTGGAGTTGATTCATAAAAGAGATTATATCTTCTGCTGGCTTAGCACTCTCTCAAAAAACGCTTCTTAAAGCTGTGTTCTTGAGAGTTCTTTATAGGCGTTGAGGGCTTTGTTGCGGATTTCGAGCATCAGTTTCATACTTGTCTCGGCTTTGCCGATGGCGATGGCTGCCTGATGGAGGTCTTTGACCTGGCCTGTCGCCATATCCGCCATGGCTTCATCTCCTGCTTTTTGAAGCTGGTTGACATCATCCATCGCCTCTTTGAGTTTGTCGGCAAATCCTTCGCCCCCGCTTTGTATGCCATTTTGTTTCTGTTTGAAAAGCTCGGCGGTACTTGGAGCTCCTATCTTGTCTATACCACTCACACTCACTCCTTACTAACTAAACAGGCTTATGGCGTTGTTGGCCATATCTTTGGCACTTTGAAACGCCGCTACGTTCGCCTGATAACTGCGTGTCGCTTCTACCAAATCGGCCATTTCCACAACAGGGTTAATGTTTGGGTAGGCGACATACCCGTTTGCATCCGCATCTGGGTTGCTTGGATCGTACTTCATTTTCGGCTTGGAGTCGTCGCGTACGATCTTGTCAACTGCTACACTCATTATAGCAGGATTTGGCTGTTTTCCCAAGTCGCCTTCATCCAGTGGATCACTAAAACCTACTTCATCTTCGTTTTGTGCCAGTGCATCGTTAAGAGAACGATCGAAGTTCACGGCTTTGAAGATCACCTCTCTTCGTCTGTAGGGACCTCCCTCTTCGGTTCTTGTTGTCTGTGCGTTTGCGATGTTGGAACTGATGACATTCACACGCACACGCTGTGCAGAGAGTCCGTATCCGCTGATATCAAAACTATTTAAAAATCCGCTCATAATCTATCCCTTAACTGAGTTTCCCGCTGTAATCAAGCACGGCCATAAAGATATTTCTCTGTTTTTTCATCCCATTTACCAGTGCACTGTACATAACGGAGTTTTTCGCCATTTCGCTTGTTTCCACATCGAGATCGACGCTGTTACCGTCATTTCTGGCCATATGTCCGTCACGAAAGAAAACCTCCGCTCTTGCATTGTCATCTGCATCGACGCTGCCAAGATGTTTCGAAGATGTCCTGGCAAGCTCAAGTTGATGTGACTCTTGTCCAAAAAGTTTGTGTTGCTCCTCTATGAGTTTGTCTTCAAAGCGAATATCTTTGGGTCTGTAAAAAGGAGTGTCGGCATTGGCGATGTTCGAAGCGATCATATCCTGACGTATCGCTCTATAATCCAGTGCCTCTTTCATCAATTCGAATGATTTCGTTATATGCAGCATCTTTTACCTCTTATGTTTACTGCTTTAATACAAGCAAGTTTTATTCCATAAAATAAAAAGTTGTTTTGTAAGTAATGAGGCAAAAATAATTTCATACCCAATGAGATGATTTTTGCCTCATTATTTATTCATAGAGTATGAATTTTCTTTTTTAAGTATTTTTTAAGCAGGATTGCATCATAATTTTGCTGAGTGTTACAAGTGTAGCACAAAATACAGATGAAGGAGTCTCTTATGAAAAGAGCAGGTTTTACAATGATCGAATTGATCTTCGTTATCGTAATTTTAGGTATTTTGGCGGCAGTTGCCATTCCAAAGCTCGCAGCGACACGTGATGATGCAAAGCTTGCAGCGGCAAGATCCAACCTTTCGACATGTATCAGTGACTTGGGTGCGAAGTATACTGCAAAAGGCTCGCTTGCTGACGCTGATTTAACAGATGATCCTGCATGTAAGGCCGTCAATGATTACTCAGCAGGTACAATTTCATTGAATGGCAATAAAAACGGAGTGAATGTATCTACAACTACCTTTTCGGATTTTCAAGCTACTTATACGTTCGGTGGAACAAGCGTTTCTTACTGATGCAGCAGAGTCGAAATTCGGCATTAATATTATATAGATAGAACTCTCTATCTCTATAATATCCTCAAAATGAAAAAGAATTTTTTACTTTTCTCTCTTCCTTTTTTTATCTATTTCTCTTACTTTTATGTAAAACCGTACGATACTGATTACCATTATCCGTTGAGAACGGAAGTGGAG
>JALUFE010000096.1 GCA_027052175.1 Helicobacteraceae bacterium
TATCAAGAGAGCTTTACTCTTTGTTAGATAACCTTCACCGTAGCGCCCGCTACGGCTCAGAACATCTGCCTTGATTAAAACTCTCTTGATAACGCTGAGACTACTTAGGAGTTTTGCAAGAAGTCTAATAGTTCTTAAAAATGAAGAGTTACAGATGAAAAAGTTTTGTTTGGTGGTTTTAGTAAGTGTATTGTTCTTTGGGTGTGGCGGGGATAGCAACAGATCAAACGAGGATTTCAAAGAGGAGTCAAAGCCGCAAAATGTTGCAGACACTGTTGATTTTGTGAACGACATTATGCCTATCTTGGAAGCGAAATGTTTACGATGTCATGGGGATACGGGTAATTATCATGTAACCACTCCCGAAGAGACTTACCGACTCTTGCTTGACGATTCTCCACGTGCAAGTAGCGGATATGCACATTTTATAGTCCCAAACGATTTGTCTCACTCTTTACTGTATAAAAAAGCGCTCAACATCGAACTGCATGGCGGCGGTGCGATCCTGGCTTATGAAAGCAATGAATCGAAACTGCTAAAAGAATGGATAGAAACCGGTGCTGCTTATGAGCTAAAGCGGCAAAGCGACTACACCCTCCTATCCTGGAACGACTTAGGCATGCACTGCATGGACGGCAAAGACTTCTCGGTCTTCTCCATCCTCCCACCCTACAACAACCTCAATGCCCAGCTGATCAAAAAGGCAGGTACATCCAACAAACATGTCACTTCAGGAGTGACGATCACCTACGAAGCGGCACCAAGCTTGAATGGCAAATACAACACAACCAGCCTCTTTGACAGTAACAACAATCTAAAAACCAACTTCTGGGACTATGTAGGCAAGCTCTTTAATGCCAACCCACAACCAGACATCGGTCTAACGGGCAACCAAACCCCAAGCAGAACTCCCAAAGCACTCACATACAACGCAAACGAAAAGATCTGGGAGGCAACGGGTCTGCCACTCACACCTTACAACGACGACGGCAGCAAGAACTTCTACCCGCTTGTCAAAGTCACGGCAAAAGATGCAAGCGGCAATGTTCTTGCTACAACCAAAGTAGTACTGCCTATCAGTGACGAAATGGACTGTAGAGCGTGTCATAGCTCCACTGCCGGATACAGCTACACCAAACCGAGTGCCGGATGGGAGAACGATCCAGATCCGGAAAAGGATTTCAAGTACAACATCTTGCGTCTGCATGATGAGAAGTTTCCAAATGCGGTCGCTAACAACCAAAGCGCACTTCAGTCAAAAGGCTACACCACCTACGACAGTGCAGGGTTGTATGCCAGTGCAAAAGCGGGCAATCCGGTTCTGTGTGCCACTTGCCACGCCAGCAACGCCCTGCCCGGAACGGGTATAAGCGGTATCAAGCCTCTGACTGAAGCACTCCATGCCACTCATGCCAATGTGCTCGATCCGGTCTCGAACATCAAACTGGGTAATGCTGCCAACAGAGATGCCTGCTACCGCTGTCACCCGGGTGCGACGACACAGTGTCTGCGAGGCGCTATGGGCAAACAGAGCAATATCCAGTGTCAAAGCTGTCACGGCAATATGTACGCCGTAGGACAGCATGGACGAAAAGGGTGGCTCGATGAGCCAAACTGCCAGTCCTGCCACCAAAACGGACACAGATATACAATGGCGGTCACCAACACACTCAGCGGCGCTCTTCGAAGCTCGAGCGACAACCGTTTCGCTACCAATGCCAATACTCCTATAAGTGGTGTCAGCCTCTATAGAATGAGTGTCGGGCATGGTAAGATGCGATGTGAGGCGTGTCATGGATCGACACATGCGATCTATCCAAGTGCACATGCCGAGGACAATATCCAAAGCGAGATGCTGCAGGGACATGCAGGAACGATCGCGGAGTGTACCGCTTGTCATACGACAGCACCGATCACCACTTCAGGCGGACCGCACGGGATGCATACGGTCGGACAGGCATGGGTAAGCAGACACGGTGGTATAGCTGAGCGCAACAGAGCCCAGTGTGCGGCATGTCATGGAAGCAACTACCGAGGCACACCGCTTTCAAGGACATTTAGTGCAAGAAGCTTCTCTACCGAGTGGGGTACAAAAAACTTCGCTGCCGGACATCAGGTGAGTTGTTATGATTGTCATAACGGGCCGGGAGGATGATTTCTGAATACTGAATGAACAATTCTCCTATACAATACTAGAAATCATCTAAGGAGAATGAAAAATGAATAGAAGAGAATTTCTAGGAACATCGGCAATGTTGTCCGCTACGACTTTCATCAGTGCCTGTGGAAGCAGTAGCAGTGACCAGGCGGAACAGACACAGCCAAAACCGACCGGTGCACTCACTTTGTACTACGAATTTAAAATTGCCGGACCGGAAATCCCCAATATGATCGCAAATGTGAAAAATCAGGCAAAAGCTCTCGATGGCAAAACAGGCTTTTTGAGTCTCTCTTTGAAAGAGATGGTGGGGGATTCGACGATGGTTGAAAATCTCGATGTCAGTCTCAAAGGTGTTTTGAAGTCCTCTTATATCGATGCGGCCAAGGAAGGAAGACGACCGTTTTTCTATACGCTCTATATACGATTTGACAGTTATGACAATCTTGTGGCATCCGGAGCGAAAGAGTGGTTCAAAAACACGATAGAACCGCAGCTTTTTGCTTATATGAAAGGTTCTGACGGCAAGCCTGTTAAAACACAGCTCCCACTTGCATATCATCAAGGTATCTACAAAACTGTAGCGGCAGGAGATGCAAGCGGTGTTTATACGACTCAAGCAGACATTATCACATTTTTGAAAAATCAAAAAGACGTCTCTACACCTTCTTACGATCCGATCCCGGCCGATGGAACGGCAACAGCAAACAATGCAAGTATTTCTGTCTGTAATCATGTCGCTATTGATGCGGCAAATACGGAGCTTGTGAATCAAAAAGCAACAGCACTTTTGACTGTCGCCCAGCAGACGTATCAGCCAAGTAGCAATGCAACCGACGGTACTCCGGGGACTTTAAGTGACAGCAACTACCAAAAAGCGGTAACGACGGAGATACTGCAAAATGCCTATACGACGGGAGATATACGAGATTATCTTTTCCATGGTGTCTGGAAGTCGGTGGCTGATCATGAAAACTCCCACATCGATCCTCGTTTTATGAAAGCGGCTGGACCGGTTGGAGCGTATGTTGTTGCAGGTCCTTGGGAGCCTTTCTATCAGACGATAGTGCTACACAACAGTTGATAAAAAAAAGGGGGGGGCTCTATAGCCCTATCTCCTCTTTGATCTCCTTGATCGCCTTGGTAACATCCCCAAGACAGCATCCTCCGCTTGGGTTGAGTACTTCACACGAACATCCCGGATCTTCCATTTTCGCTTTGATATCTTCAAGCGCATTTGTTTCGCCACTGTTGTCAAGCTGCTCTTTGATCTTCTCTTTTGTCCATCCAAAGCAGTAGCATACGGTTGCAGGCGAGGCTTCCTCTTTAAGGCCGACCACGACACTCACATCCTTTTGTGTCAGGATCGTATTGCCTCTGAAGTAGATGACTTTGCAGCTTGGGGTTTTGCAGTAGAAAAAACCGTCCAGACACTCCAGCTTCTTTTTTGTTTCAGGTTTTAGCAGAGCATTTAACGTTTTGGCAAGCACCCCTTTGGCTTTTTGGCCGCATTTTGCGCAGGGTTCTTTGCCTTTTGGCTGTGGTGTGCAGCAGTTGTCACCTTGGGTGTCGCAACTTTGATCGGTCGTGTTGCAGCAGGACTCTTCCTGTTTTGGTTTGAGTGTTGAAAAAAACTGCATGATCTCTCCTTTTTAGTTAGTTTCACATTTTAAAAAAGAGAGTTATTTTCTTTTTGCAGTTTTCTTTTTTTTCTCTTTATGTACGGAGAGCTTCCAGAGCCAGTTAACGAGATAGTAGGCGGTTATAGAACCAAAAACCGAGTAAAAAGCGGTCCCGACATACAAAGGGATAAAGATTTTGGAGAGGTTGTCTTTGAACCATTCAAGCGTCATCTGCACCGGTTCTGGCTCCATCCCAAGGATAAAACTGCCTGTAAGATACTCCATATAGTACATCGGCGGCATCGTAATTGGGTTACTCAACCAACACATCGCGATAGCTATAGGGACATTGAAGCGTATAAAGGGAGTTACAGCCACAACTGCTGCCATCTGCATCGGCATGGGAATAAAAGCGATAAAAAGCCCTATCAAAACTCCCCGTGAGATCATCTTGCGGTTTGCGGCGAAGTACTCACGAGGGATTTTGTACTTTTTGAGAAAGTCGGTTATCTTTTTATGCTGCGTCGTTTTTTTGAGTGTTCTTCGAACCATTTATGTCCAAGTTTTTTTGTTGCAATTATATCGTGGAAGATTTAAAAAGCTCTTTTTTACGATATAATTCAGCAAAAAAAAAGAGGTGTGATCAGTGCGGTTTGAAGATCTTGGACTTATTGAAAACCTTCTTAAAAGTGTCAAAGAGCTTGGGTTTGAAAAGCCGACTTATATACAAGAGCGCACTATCCCCGTTGTGCTGGACAAAAAGGATGTTTTTGCCACTGCACAAACGGGAACCGGGAAAACGGCGGCATTTGGTCTGCCGATCCTGCACAGACTCAAAAAACATCAGCCAAATGTGCACCGCGCCCTTGTTCTTGCTCCAACCAAAGAACTTGCACTCCAGATCAGTGAAGATGTGCATACGTATGCGAAGTATACCGATCTTAAAATTGCTATGATAGTCGGCGGCAAAGATCTTGAAGCGCAAAGAAGAGAGCTCAAAAGAGGGGCGGACATCATCGTCGCTACTCCATCGAAGATCCTTGAGCATATCCAAAACGGACTCGATCTTAAAGATATCGACTTTTTCGTTCTCGATGAGGCGGATAGGATGCTCGATATGGGCTTTGTCAAAGATATACGCAAACTCAATGAATACTTCTCAAAAAAGCATCAAACACTTCTTTTTAGCGCGACCATTAGCGACAAGATACGAAAACTTTCCAAACTCCTGCTGCGTCGCCCGATTTTTATAGAAACAGCCAAGAAAAACACGACGGTCAAAAATGTCTCACAGATCGCTTACAAGGTGGATGAAGAGAAAAAAGCGGAAGCCACAGCGTACCTGATAGGTTCACGAAACTTTGAGCAGGTGCTTGTTTTTACCCGTACGAAAAAGAGTGCAGACGCACTAGTCGAGGTACTTCGGGAGTATGGCCTCAAAGCCGAAGTGATCCATGGCGATATCCAAAGAAGCACGAGACTGCGCCGTATCAAGGAATTTAAAGCCGGTAAGTTTCAGGTACTTGTCGCAACGGATATCGCTTCGCGTGGTCTCGATATAGCAGAGCTTCCCTGTGTTATCAACTATGAACTGCCTGCAGCACCGAGCGACTACATTCACCGAGTTGGGCGAACGGGCAGAGCAGGCAGAGAGGGAGAAGCCATCAGCCTGCTCGATATCTACGAGCGCTACGACATACGCCAGATCGAGAAGATCATAGAAGAGAAGATACCGCAGGAGATTTTGGAAGATTTCGAGCCCGATCCTACTCGTAAACGAGAGGAGAGAGAGGCGGTGAAACTCAAAAGCGAGTACAAAAACCAGTATCAAAAAAGAAGACCGAAGAAAAAGCAGCCGGCAAAAACAAAGAAAAGAAAGACTACAAAAAGGGGATAAAGCATGGAACTATGCGTTGCACTCGATCTACCGAGCATGGAAGAGAACTTGGCACTTGTCAACAAGATACAAAACTACGATGTCTGGCTCAAGGTAGGTCTTCGAAGCTACATTCGTGACGGCGAAGCGTTTTTGAAAGAGCTCAAAGCGATCAATCCGGACTTCAAGATTTTTCTAGATCTCAAACTTTACGACATCCCAAACACGATGGCCGATGCTGCCGAGTCGATCATGGGTCTTGGTGTTGATATGTTCAATGTTCACGCAAGTGCCGGCAAACGAGCGATGAAAACGGTGATGCAGCGACTGCAAAAGTATGAAAAACGTCCCATCGTTTTGGCTGTGACGGCTTTGACCTCTTTTAGCAACGAAGAGTTCAAAGAGGTATATAACGAAGATATCGACAAAATGGCGGACAGATTTGCAAAAGACGCTTATGCAAGTGGCCTCGACGGTGTCGTGTGCAGTGCGTTTGAGAGTGCTTCTATCAAAGATCAAACAGCTTCATCCTTTATGACACTCACTCCCGGCATCCGTCCATTTGGTGAAGATGCCGGCGATCAAAAACGAGTTGCCGACATCGCTTTTGCCAAAAATGCCAATGTCGATTTTATTGTTGTGGGGCGTCCTATCTATAGAGCGGACGATCCAGCAAAAGTTGTTGAAAAAATTCTCAAAGAGCTACAAAATTAAGCTTGGTATTATGAAATTCAGATTATAATTCCGGCCTACATCAAGTAAATCCTTGGAGAAGTGGGTGAGTGGCTGAAACCACACCCCTGCTAAGGGTGCGTACCTTTACGGGTACCGAGGGTTCGAATCCCTCCTTCTCCACCAGCTAACCCCCTTGAAACCCCCTAAAATACGGACTTCCAAGAGATCGAAAAATTAAAAAAAACCAGAAAAAAAATCCCTTGTATTACCCCTAACGGTAAATATTCATAGATCGATCAAAGTTTTTATAGTTAGTTTCCACATATTTGACATAAACATCATAAACCATTTGAGTAGAAGAATGACCCAAAAGCTGGGCAAGTTGTACGGGAGAAACCAAGTTTCTATAAAGCATGTTAGTAGCGTAAGTATGGCGAGTGTTATAAGGACGGCGATATTCGATACCAAGCTCTTTTAAAAGAGGCTTCCAGTATCTAAGTGTAAAGACATGCGTATCACGATAAGGCTCTTTGTACTGCGTGATAAAAAGATAGTCTTTATCATGAGAGTTCATGATCTCAATAAGGTAAGGTTTGAGAAGCTCAATAATAGGAACTTCTCTAATGCTGTATCTTGTTTTGGGTGTAGTCTCACCAAAACGAGATCGAGAGCGAACGACACGGATCAGACCAGCATCGAGGTTGATATCCTCTTTTTTAAGTCCGATAATCTCACCGCTACGCATACCCGTATAAAATGCAATAGCGAGATATACCCGATAATTGAAGTTTTGAATATTATCAAGGATGTTTTGAACATCATCAGCAGTAAAAGGCTTGATAGCAGGAGAGTAGTATTTTGGGATGCGGATATACTTTACGGGATTTTTATCGATGATCTCATCAAAGAAAGCCTCCTGGAATATACCACTAAGAACGCCAAGATAATGGCGTTTGCTTTTTGATCCAACATCATCGATACTATAAAGCCACTTTTTGACATCGGAGGGCTTTATATCAGCAATATCAAAAGAGCCAAAATAAGGGAGTAATCGGAGATTAACGATCCCCTCATACTTGCAGAAAGTAGAGTATTTCAGCTCATACTTTTTGAAGTCGAGATACAGATTAGCGTATTTGGAGAAGCTCACTTCAATACTCCAAAGTATAGGTTTCATTTAACGAAGTTTTTTCGCCGTTAATTATGCCCCTATCAATGCAGAGGTTACGCACATAAAGAAAGTGCTGATAATTACAAGTTTCAGGGTCGAGAGTATCAAAATAGTTATAGAGTTCAAAATAGTTCATTTGAGCAGGCTTTTTAACGGGCTTAGAAACACGATTATTGAAGAATACAAAGTGCTCATCATCGATGTAAACATCAATAGGCTTAGGCTCTTTTTTGAGTGGCTCAAAGCGGACAGTATCGTCAGTAATTTCAGGCTCAAAGAGATTAGATAGATAATTCACTGGCTTTTTGGAATAGAGTACACCGAAATCATTTTCGATCTTTTTGATCTGCTTTGTTTCCTTATCGAGATAGACACGAAGAAAACCAGAGTTGTAATCCTCCGTAAGCCCTAAAAGATCGTATTTGCCGTTTAATTTACGGTACACCTCCAGGGGGGCGAGAGTGTGGGAAGTATAGAAACGAGATATACCGTGATAAAGATACCATAAAGTAAGATTAGTGATGCTTTTATCATAACGAAGATCATCAACAGTTTTTAAAATATATTTCATAAGATATGAAACAGGCTTATTGATATTTACCTCCACTTTAGAAAGTGGAGCAGGAAAGAAACGATTAACAATATTAACTATTTTATCAACGGCATATTCAGGAATAAAAAGAGAAATATGAAGATGAGGAGTACCGTCTTTGTGTGGCTCAGTAACTCTAAAATAGCATCTGTTATCACGGGGAATAGCCTTAAAAGAGTAGTGATCCAAGATGCGCTTAAACATCTTTGATAACTCTTTGGAAGCGTTGCGGGAAGTATATTTATCGATAGTTTGAGAAAAATCGAGATCAGGCTCAATAAAAGGGATTTTATTTGTAACAGAGGCATTCAACAAATAAAACTTTTTATCGGTTATAGGATGCTTAACACGGCAAATATATTTCCTACCGCCAAACTTTTTATTCTTAATAAGTCGATTTTTAAAGGTTTTAAGCTTATGCCAATGAGATGGTAAAGTAAGCGTAATGAAAATATTTGACAGCCTGCGACTTTTTGCATATTCAAACATCGACCAGGCACGATGTTGCAATTCAGCGATATAGCGATCCGAATTCATGTAAGAATTAGCCAAAAAATCAGCATAAGGCACGAATTTGCCATCAAGTTCTATGCCGTTTGACTTCATAAAGTCAATATTTTTATAAAGCTTTGATTTTGCCTGTTCGATTTGATACTCTGTAAGACCATAAGTAAACATATTCCACTCCTTTAATTTGATGAAACGGCATCCGCCGAAAACTTTTTATAGATAGCCAAGACGGCGCTACTCCGTAGCGCCCGGAATCCCACTCCGTGGGAGCCCTCCGGGCGTAACGGTAGCGCCAGAATCTTCAACAGAAGAAACAACAACGGCAAAAGTTTCATCATTCTTTTTATTAGAATCCCACTTGAATAAATTACCAAGGTACGGAATAGCGGAAAGAATAGGAATTTCTCGATGAACCTTAGATAATTCACGACTTTTTAGACCCGTAATCAAAATAGACTCTCCATCATCGATGCGCAAATAATTATCAAAAGAGCGTTTAGAAGTAACAGGAGTAATAGAGCGATCTAATACAACCTCATATCTCATATTTATATGAAAATATATAGAATGGTCAGTAATACTTACACGATCAATCTTTATTACAGAACCAACATCATTATACTTATAAATATTTTTTTGTATATCATTATCACCGTTAACAGATTGAGCAACAGAAAGATAAGGAATATTTTGCGTAATAGAGA
>JALUFE010000097.1 GCA_027052175.1 Helicobacteraceae bacterium
ACCTTTAGAACCTTTGGTTAAATATCCCGCAGGGGCACTTTCTATCATCTTTGATTTTATAGTGGATCGCACCGGCTATACGAATGAGTACATTGCGAGTAGCCAATTTTTCAGTGCCTATTTTAGCAGTTCGTTTGGCAGACATTTAGGGATTTTTTCGGTGCTATCTGATCTATCAAATCTCTTTTTTCTCCCCTTTTTTTTGTCACTATTCTCAGATTCTCTCACAAATTCAACAATCAAGTACTAAATTTTGCTTTTATTACTCCACCAACTAATTTAAGTTGAACAAGAGAATGATCTCAGTGGCGAGACTTTCAAACTAGGTCTTTAAATTTTTCCTAATACTGACAACATTCCTTTAAAGAGTAAAAGTCTGTCCACTTTTGATTTTGGAATGTGTCTTTGTAAAAGTGTCGCATCACCACCTGTAAGAACTATATCTAAATCATAGGAGTTTATCTCTTTGACCAGACCACTTAAAAAACCGTATGCAAGTGCTTCCGGAGTGTTTTTAGGGAGATGGGAAAGGTCAATTTTGTTTGGAAGTTCATAAGCCAGTACATCGGAGATTGAAGCAAAAGCCTGCTCGAACGCTCTTGCTCCTGGGTAGATAAATCCGCCTTGAAAAATACCGTTTTGCATCACATCGACCGTTATGGCACTTCCCGCATCGACGATAACGCCATTTTTTATCGCCTCACAAGCCATTATGCGGTCTATCCCCATCGTATCATAGTAACGACTTCTATCTACCTTCTCTTCAAGGTTGTGCCAGTTTGGAAGTTCATAGAGCCGTTTTTTTAGCTTTGGATGTACACAGATATAATACACTTCTTCTTCGATGCTTGCAGGATCAAACTGCTCGACACTCTCTTTGTAATCGTTTTGAAGATCGTAAAAATGTAAGGAGGTATTACCTATATCACATAAGAGCATAGCAAATTCTACTTCACTCTCCAGCCAAGTTCCTTGAAGCCCTTTTTGGCTTTGGAGCACAGAGGTGCGTCGATGTAGATCACTTTGTACTTGTAGTTATGATCGCTGTAGATTACAAGTTTTTTGTAAATCTCTTCGAATTTGGCTACATCTTTAAGCAAAATACGGCTCTTTTGTGAAACAGCGAATATTGCCCAAAAATATCCGTTTAAATCGACCGCCTTGAAGATTTTGATGCGGTTACGAATACCAAGCTCTTTTGGAGCTATCTCGCTCATCTTTTTAAAGAGTTTGCCGCTTTTTTGAAAATCCTCTACTATCGTCTGCATATCCATCTACTGCTTGAGAAGTTTGGCTATCTTGCCCTGGAGTCGCAGCCAGACTTTGTGCTCATACAGCGGAAAGCCCGCCCACGTTTTGCCCTGCTCTTTGATCGACTTCGTTATGCCACTTCGTGCTGCAAAGGTGTTAAAAGGTGCGATCTCAAGATGCCCTGCCGCAGCTGCCTGACCGCCCATAACGACATTGCGCCCAAGCTTGGTCGATCCGGCCAAACCGCTTTGGCTCACCATCACGCTAAACTCACCCACTTCGCAGTTGTGACCGATCTGGACAAGATTGTCTATATGCACCCCTTTTTTGATGCGTGTCGAGCCAAACACCGCACGATCGACGGTGACGGAGTTGCCTATCTCGACATCATCTTCAATGATTACGTTGCCGTTTTGGTAGATCTTTTTGTGCTCGCCCATCTTGTTGGTGGCAAATCCAAAGCCATCCCCCCCTATAGTCGTGTTGGCGTGGATGATGCAGTTCGCGCCTATCTTGCAGTCGCGGTAAACGACAACATTGGGATAGAGGATCGTGTTATCTCCTATCTCGCTTTGACTGCCGACATACGCTCCAGCCATGATGCGGCAGTTCTTGCCTATTTTTGCACCTTTAGCAAGCGTAGCCTTCTTATCGACGATACTCCCCTCGCCTACACTCACTTCACCCGCTTCATCTTCGATAGGCGGAGCAAAAAGTTTGGAGACGATCGCCACACACCAGTATGGATCTTCGACAACAAGCGGAGTACAGCCCTTAGGCGCATAAGAAGCGGCCGCTTCGTTTACGAGTATCGCCCCTGCTTTGGTAGTTGGGATCTGCTTGACATACTTCGGGTTGGAGATAAAGGTAAGTTCATGCTCACTTGCATCCGCAAGCGTATTCATCCCCGTTATCTCTTTATCTTCTCCATCAAACTCTCTCCCAAGCTCCTTGGCTATCTCGCTGAGTTTCATCGCCCTCTCCTATCGCTCAAGCGCTACTGCGCCGCTGCGCACGATCTCTTTTGGGTTATAGCGTTTGATGACTTTGAGGAAGTTGCTGATTCTTTGCGACTCATCGGCAACCATCGCAATAACGGCGTTTTCACTTGCATTGACGAGTCTACCGTTGTAGGCTTCACAAATGGCTGCGATATCGCTGATATCCTCATCTGCGGAGAACTTCACAAGCGCCATCTCCTTCTCTACAAAATCCTCAAGATCATATACTTTGAGAACCGGGATCAGCTTGTGCAGCTGCTTGACGATCTGCTCGATAACCCGCACGGAACCTTGTGTAACGATAGTAAGACGGGAGTACTTCGACTCGGGGATAGGAGCGACGGTCAAAGACTGGATGTTGTAACCCCTGGCGGAGAAGAGATCGGTAACTCGTGAGAGTACGCTTGCTTCATTGACGACGATAACGGATATGACTCTTCTTGTTTGCTGCTCGCTCATCTACTTCTCCTTCTTCTCTAAAAGCATCATATTAAAGAGACTGCCGCCTGCTGGTACCATTGGCAGGACATTTTCAAACCGCTCTACCGTAACATCGATGATGGCGACTCTGTTTTGTCTGATGGCATCTTCAAGCGCCGCATCGAACTCCTCTTTTGTCTCGACTCTGTATCCTACCCCGCCAAACGCCTCGGCAAGTTTGACGAAGTCTGGCTGCATCGAGAGATCTGTTTCGCTATAGCGCTTCTCATAAAAGAGTGTCTGCCACTGGCGTACCATCCCAAGGAAGTTGTTGTTGAGGATAATGTTGATAACAGGCAGCTTCTTCTCCACTGCCGTCATCAGCTCTTGGATGTTCATCATAAACGACCCGTCACCTGTAAAGTTGACACTGATCTTATCCGGGGTTGCCGCTTTGACACCGATGGCTGCCGGAAAGCCAAATCCCATCGTTCCAAGCCCGCCGGAGCTGATAAACTGTCTTGGACGGGTAAAAGGGTAGAACTGTGCCGTCCACATCTGATGCTGCCCGACATCGGTGGAGATGTTGGCGTCGTCACCAAGCTTCTCACCGACTCGCTTGATAACCCACTGCGGTTTGAGCCGCTCACTGTCTTCGTGGAATGTAAGAGGATGAAGTGCATCGAAGTTGTTGATCGTCTCTCTCCACGGCTCATATTTGTCGGGATTGACACACTCGACAAGACGGAGCATCTCTTCTACGACATTTTTGACATCGCCCACTATCGGGAAGTCTGCCGGCACTATCTTGGAGATGCTTGCCGGGTCGATATCGACATGGATGATCTTGGCATGCTTGGCGAACTCACTGAGTTTTCCCGTAACGCGATCGTCAAATCTCGCCCCCAAAGCTATAACGAGATCGGTTTCGCTCATCGCCATATTTGCCGCGTAGCTTCCATGCATACCAAGCATGGAGATAAGCAGCTCATCATCATAACGGAGTGTACCGCGCGCCATAAATGTCTCAACGGCAGGGATGCCGGTTTTGTGAACGAGGTCGCGTACCTCATACGCAGCATTGGCGTTGATAACCCCGCCACCGAGATAAAAAAGAGGACGTTTGGCTTCGGCAATGGCAAGCATCGCTTTTTTAATCTGTCTCGGGTTGCCTTTGGTAACGGGCTTGTAGGTCTCAAGCTCAATATCGAAATCGTAGTCGAACTCTGCGATCTCTGCTGTTACATCCTTTGGTATATCGACATGCACCGGTCCCGGTCGTCCGCTTGCAGCGATGTAAAACGCCTCTTTAAGGATGCGCGGCAGATCTTTCGCACTTGTGACAAGATAGTTATGCTTCGTACAGCTTCTACTAATTCCCACTGCGTCGATCTCCTGAAACGCATCCGTCCCGATAAGGCTCATAGGGACCTGCCCGGAGATAACTACAAGCGGCACGGAGTCCATATAGGCATCGGCGATCCCTGTCACCGCATTGGTAAATCCAGGCCCTGAAGTCACCATCGCCACGCCGACTTTCCCGCTTGCTTTGGCATAACCTTCTGCCGCATGCACGGCTGCCTGCTCATGACGTGTCAAAACATGTCGAAATTTATCCTGCTTATATATCTCGTCATAGACATTCATAATCGCCCCGCCGGGATAGCCAAAAACCGTATCGACTCCTTCGCGGATAAGTGCTTCTATAACCATTTGTGCACCGCTGATTTGCATCGCAAAACTCCAAAGTGTAGTAAAATTGGGTGATTATAGTAAAAAAGAGATATAAACGAGGTTAAACGAACGGATAATTTTTGAAATTTTAAGAGCACCTCTGAAAATTCTCAATTTACTCTAAAATGTTTGAGACGATCATTGCAGGATGCCAGCTGTTGAGCGATCCTTCATGAAGAAGATCGATATTGAGCTTGCTGTCTCGATAACGCTGCTGAAAAATTTTGAACAAATTTTCTATCTGCTCATCTTTTCCAAACATAGCGACATAGTTTTTGATCCCCTTTTCCACAATGTGCATCGGCTGCTTCGTTTTGATAGCATTCTCAATTTGCACCCGATAAGCATAAGCAATGATTGATGCTATTGCGACATGTTTCTGCTTTACCTCCATAAACTCCGAAAGAGCATCTTTCACACCAGCGACATCTCCTCGTGCAGCGAACCGGTTTGCTTTGAATGCTGCCGTATCCCATTTGCTTTCAAGCTTTCTTCCCTCTTTTGTCAAAGTGAGCTCTTCATTTTTTGCTAAATACTGATAAGCTTTAGAAAGATCACCCTCCTTGACAGCTTCTATAAATCTGTATCGTGATTCGATATCTTCTATGAGCATTTTCACTTTTTGGGAATACTCTTTAAACTCCGCTACATTTCGAAGGTACTTCAGCGCAGCGATCAGGTCGTTTTTATGCAGATACTCCATCGCTTTGTCATATAATGATTGTGCATATTCCATCATTGCATGATATTCTGGAAAATTCTTTAAAAAAGGATGCTTTTCCAGATAGACGTAAACCTGTTTGAAATCCTTCTCTCCCAACGCAATTTTAAAGCGATTATAGACATCACTTTGCACGAACATCTCTTGAATGGCTTTCGCTTTTTCACTGATTCCTCTAAAAGGCATCAACAGCTTTTTGGCATCATCGGTCGTACGAGGGTCAAGAGAGAGTTTTTGCGCCTCTTTAAAAGTTTTTCGCCACTTCTCTTCAAGCTGTTTAAAAAGATTGGATTCTTTGTAGATGGGGTGCTGCTCTGCAAGCGAATACGCCAAAGCATACTTCCCGCTCCTTACAAGCTCGTAAAATTTTTTGAAGTTGGCATACTGTTCTACCAGTTTGTTGATGACACTGTTTTTTGAAGGAATCTGCCTGTACGGCTCCAAGAGTTTGAGTGCTTCATCTTTTTTATCACTTTCAAAGAGTCTGCGGGCTTTTTTGAGAGTCTTTTCCCAAATCGTCTCCAAGATATTGTAAATCTCCGTATAGCGTAATACCGGATTCTCTTCCAGATGATCTTCGACGTTTTTAAACTCTCTTTTTTGAATCAGATATTTGACGACATCGATCCCTTCATAGATGTAGTATTTATAAAGATTTCCTTTTTCTGTCCCGATATAGAGAAAATCTCCCTCCTCATCAAAATACAAAGCAGTAATCGCAGACGTCAATTTTATATAACTTCGATCGATCAACTTGTAATTTTCCATATCATAAACGATGATATATCCGAGTTTTGTACCGAAAAAGAGAAACTTTCCTTCCGGCTCTGCAGCTATGGATGTGACATCGTCATGAATGTTGCCCAAGCGCGTAATGATGCTTTGATCAAAAAGATCCCATACAATTACGGCGGCATCTCTATCGACACTGACAAGTCTGTTTTTACTGATGAAAGCCACTTTCATCACTGCTTTGGAATGACCGCGAAGTTTTCCAAGGGGCTGCATCATATTGAGATTAAAGACAGAAATTTTTTTGTCGTAACTGCACGTCGCCACCCACTGACCCGTTTTATTGAAAGCTATGTCGTTAATCGTATCCGGATGCGGAGGCAGTGTCAGTGCCAGCTTTCTGTTCTCCATATCCATACCGAAACTCTTACCATCGTCTCCGCATGAAAAAAGATATCTGTTTTTCGGATCGATCCCTATACACGAAACCTCCCCCTGATGTCTTGCAATCCTCGCTATAGCTTTTTTCGTCGCAAGGCTGTAAAGACGCGCCTCTTTCGCATCGGCTGTCAAAGAAGCGAAAAATTTTCTGTTCGTAGCGAAATCTATAACCCGATTTTGATACCGTCTGTGCTCTATTTTCGCTTTAAATCCGTCAATCGTCGTGAGTGTGTCATTTTCCACAAAACGGATAGTGCTGTGATTATCTATAACAACGAGATTGCCGTCATCCAGCTTTTTTACAAGTATGATCGGCTCTTTATAGTTTTTCGCCGCTTTTGGTTTCATCACTATCCTCGGATGTATTTCTCTTTTTTAAGAACCTCTTTGATGAGCTCCTGATGTTCATGCCCTTTTGTCTCGACATGGACAGTGACATTGGCATCACCATAATCAAGAGATATGGAAGTACGGTCATAAGCGATATGAACGATATTCGCACCCAATTCTTTGAGTATCTCCGTAAATTTCATCAAACTGCCCGGTTTGTCGACAAGTGTTACCGTAAGCTTCATTTTTCTGCCGGATTTGAGTAGACCTTTTTCGATAATGACAGAAAGCAAAGTGACATCGACATTACCACCGCTGAGAACGATCGCTATTTTTTTGCCTTGTAAATGTTCGAGATGTCCGTGCAGAAGTGCCGCTACACCAACCGCACCCGCTCCTTCGACAACGAGCTTCTGCTTCTCAAGCAAAAAGAGCATCGCACTGGCTATCTCCTCATCATCCACTCCGATAAATTCATCGACACTCTCCAAAATATATCCAAGTGTAACGGGTGAAGTATCTCTCACCGCTATCCCATCTGCTATAGTGCGCACATGCGTTGAATCTACGGGTTTTTTCAACTCGAAGGAGTTTTTCAGAGCCGGTGCACCTTTGGCACTTACTCCTATGACTTTTATCTCAGGATTGATCTGCTTGATGGCACTGGCTATCCCGCTTATCAGCCCGCCACCGCCAACAGGAACGACAACGGCATCGAGCTCTTTGCAGCTTTCCAACATCTCAAGCGCTATCGTTCCCTGCCCCGCTATAACCTCATTGTCTTCAAAGGGATGAACAAAAGTAAAGCCGTTCTCTTTGGCGAATTCTACGGCAAACTGATACGCTTCATCATAGTTTGTTCCACTGAGTATCACTTCCGCACCATAGTGCTTCACGCCGTTTATCTTTGTAAGCGGCGTGGATTCGGGCATAACGATCGTGGCATTTACCCCAAACTTCGACGCACTCAGTGCAACACCCTGCGCATGATTACCGGCACTCGCAGCCACCACCCCCTTCTTGCGTTCCTCCTCACTCAAAGAAGCCAGTTTGTTATATGCACCTCTGAGTTTAAAAGCTCCGGTGATTTGGAGGTTCTCTTTTTTGAGATAGATGTCACTTCCTGAGACCTCACTGAGATAGGGAGCGTAACTAAAGGGTGTCTTGACAGCAACGCCTGCTATGCGCTCCTGCGCTTTTTGTATCTTCTCTAACGGTATCAAATCAATGTCCAAATATCGTTCTGTGATCGACCATCGAGCACTGATTCTGCACAACTTTCATCCCATGCTCTTTGGCAAACTCCGCCGCCTCATTGTTCACAATCCCTTTTTGCGCCCAAAAGACCTTCACATCTCCACGCTCAACACACGCCTTTGCTATATCCATCAATGCAGCCGGCTTTCTAAAGATGTCGACCATATCCACTGCAAACGGTATCTCTTTGAGACTTCTGTAGACCTTTTCACCAAGTATCTCATCCTCTTTTGGATAAACCGGTACTATCTTGTAACCGACACTTTGAAGGTACGCAGCAACTCTGTGGGAATCCTTCTGCGGATTTGGAGAAAGCCCCAAAACGGCGATAGTCTTCACACTTTCAAAAATCTTCTTCACTTCATCCATATTGGAATTGACAGTCGGAAATTCGCACTCCATCATCTACCTTTTCTCTCTTTATTATACTTCCAAATGCCTTCTTTACACGTAAATCAAGCATCTTTTATACAGAAATTATATCGAAAAATAGATAAAGCTAAAGATGGGCACTGACAAGATAGGCATAGGAAATGCTTATTCCAAGGTATGAGACCAAAAGAGTGCAAGAAATGTCAATTGATCTGTCAACACTTTATAGGACACATTTCAAATTCCTAATCTTTCATTACGATTAGTAACATATTTTTCTTCAAACTGAGCCGGTGACATATAATCAAGATATGAATGTAGCCGCTTACGGTTATACCAAATCTCTATAAAACCAAAAATAGCTTCTCTTGCCTGTGATCTTGTTTCAAAAACGATATGATGTGTAAGCTCCGTTTTTAAAGTGTGAAAGAAACTTTCGCTTACTACATTATCGTAACAGTTGCCTTTGGCACTCATACTCTGAGTGATTTCGAATTGTTGAAGTAGCTGTCTATGCTCATCAGAAGCATATTGGCTGCCTCTGTCGGTATGCCAGATAAGACCTTTTTTGTAAATTCCACAAACATTCTTCCACTCATTTCACTTTTAACCTTCCACCGTTTTCACAAATTGCCTTCCACTCTTTTCACTTTTTACCTTCCATTTTTTGAAGGTTTTGTGAAAAGATTTTAAAAAAAGCTTTGGCGAAACACCAAGGTTTCCAAACAGGCTAAATCCGCCATTTGTAAATGGTGCTACACTCCTCCTATCTCATATCGAGATGGAGAAAAAATGAAAGGACTTAGGATGTTAAAGATCAAAGAGATCTTACGACTCAAGTATGAAGCCAGACTATCCAATCGAAAGATAGCAAGAGCTTTGAATATCAGCCACAGTGTCGTCAACGACTA
>JALUFE010000098.1 GCA_027052175.1 Helicobacteraceae bacterium
TGCGCTCCATTAAAGAGACTATGGATAGATTCGCTATAATTGACGACAAGAAAATCGTCTATGAAGGAGATTATGGAGGAATCCGTTCAGCCCACAGTGATTTTATAGATAAATTTTTCAAGGAAAACGATGAACAATAAAACGAACTATACTTTGGTGGGAGCATTTATTCTTGTGGGTTTTGTTTTTATGGCCGTCTTCGTATACTGGCTTTTGCGTCCCAATGATGAGATGGAAATGAAAAAATATGTCATCTATTTCAACGAATCGGTTCTCGGACTTAATCTGGACGCTCCAGTGAAGTACAGAGGGATCAATGTGGGAAAAGTCGTCAAACTCGGAATCAATCCAAAAAACAGTGAACAGGTGAGAGTCGTTATCAGTGTGGACAAAACGACTCCTATCAAAACTACGACGGTAGCAAAGCTCACTTCGCAGGGAATTACGGGATTGAGTTATATCAACTTGAGTCTGGGGGACAAAAATTCACCGCTTCTTACGAAAGTCCCTCCGGGTGAGAAATATCCGGTAATCAAGAGTGTTCCTTCATTTTTTGAGAGCTTCCAGACATCTGTGGGAAGTTTATACAACAAAATTTCCCACACACTTGAAAACGTAGATAAAACCCTTGGTGCGAAAAATCAAAAAGAACTTACACGACTTCTGCATGAAAGTTCCGAATTTTTCATACGGTTAAACAGAGTGCTCGATGCAAAAACGATCGAACATATTCACCACAGCGCAGACAACATAGACGGGATTACGTCACAGCTCAATGCGACGATGCCGAAAATCGACAGACTTGTCGAGAAGACTGCTGCGTGGGAAAAAAGTACGAACGACGCTTTTGTAAAGATTGTCGAGAGTTATAAAGCAATTCAAAAAACAAGTGATTTGATAGGTGAAGCGGTTCAGCGGGGTGATTTCGATTTCCGTAGTATCACAAGCGAATTTATTCCTGCACTGAACAAAAGTCTCAACAGTTTAAACGGCGTGCTGAGCGAACTTCGAGCAACGATCAAAGAGTATAAAAAGAGTCCTCGCGATATTCTTTTCAAAGAGACGCAGGTTAAAAAAGCACCGGGGGAGAAGTGATGTATAGATTGGCAACTGTGTTGATGGGAGTAGTGATATTTTTTGGAGGATGTAGCATTAAGAGTTCGCCGCCGCCTGCCGAATACACGATCGTTTTACAGAAATTGCCTCGAAACAGTTCGGAAAGTACATCCTGCCAAGAGAAAAGCTTGAAAGTACTGGAACCCTTTGGTGCGAACGAGTACTCTACAAACGATCTGCACTATGTCGTGCTGCCAAACGAGGAGAACCGCTACAACCTTTCAAGCTGGTCGCAGCCGCTCTCTTCAACCCTCTACAGGGAGATGCTGCGCGTTTTCGAAAAAAGCGGTATTTTCGGTAGTGTCGCCAATTATGCTTCGGTTGCCAAAAGCGACTATATATTGGAGATGGAGATCAACGATTTCAAGCAGTATTTCTCTTCCGATTTGAAACACTCGTATGTGATGGCAGACATCACTTTTACGCTGATAGAGACCAAACGTTTCTCCATCGTTGCGCAAAAAGAGTTTGCAGAGAAGATCGATGCAGCAACTCTGGATGCCAAAGGGGGTGTCGATGCACTGAGCGCTGCTTTTGAGAAAATTGCGGCAGATGCCACGGGATGGCTTGTGGGAGTATGCCGATGATTCAAGAGAAAGAATACGCCAAAAGACGTGCGCGTCTTGCCTCTTTGCTACAACCCAATTCCATAGCGCTTCTTTGCAGTGCCGAGCCGAAAATCCGCTCTAATGATACAGAGTATCCTTACAGACAGAACTCCAACTTCTACTATTTAACAGGTTTTACGGAACCAGATGCCGCGCTTGTGATCATCAAAGGCAAAAAGAGTTTTCAGACCTATCTTTTCGTACAGCCAAAAGATCCTCAAAAAGAGCTTTGGAACGGCAGTGTGCTTGGTGTCAAAAAAGCGAAGAAACGCTTTTTGGTCGATGCAGTGCACTCTATCGAACATCTTGAAGCGTTTTTACAAAAAGAGAGTGAAGCAAGAAGCGAGTTTTATTATGAGTTTGCACAGAGCACAAAAGCGGTGCAAAAAGTGCAGCAACTCTCTCAAAAGAGCTATACACGCCACAACCTTACCAAGCCGATAGAGCGGCTGCGACTCCAAAAGAGTCCAAGCGAGATCGCACTGATCAAAAAGGGGATGGAAATTACAAAAGAGGCGCATCATCACGCCATGCAGCTTGCAAAAGAGGGGATGATGGAGTATGAGCTGCAGGCAGAGTTCGAGTATATATTCACCAAAAGAGGTGCATATAGCGATGCCTATACGACGATAGTCGCAGGAGGAAACAACGCCAACACGCTCCACTACATCAAAAACGATCAAAAGTTAGAAGCGGGAGAGCTGATCCTGATAGATGCGGGATGTGAATATAGCTACTATGCAACGGACATCACCCGAACGATACCCGTAAGCGGGAAGTTTTCAGATGCTCAAAGAGAGCTTTACTCTCTTGTTTTGGATGTCGAGAAAACGATCATCTCGATGATAAAGCCGGGAGTCATGCGAAGCGATCTGCAAAAAGTGGCGGAGAGAATGCTGTGTGAGGGGATGGTACGACTTGGCATTTTACAAGGCAGCGTGAAAAAGCTGCTGAAAAAAAAGAAACACAAAAAGTACTTTCCCCACGGTATAGGGCATTATATGGGCATAGATGTTCATGATTCATGCCCCTATAAGACAAAAAAGGGCAAGGAGATTCCTCTCAAGCCAGGCATGGTTCTGACAATTGAACCCGGACTCTATCTACCAAAGGATGACAAAAAAATCCCAAAAAAATATCGCGGGACAGGCATACGCATCGAAGATGACATCCTTGTCACCAAAGAGGGATGTGAAAACCTCTCTGCAGACATAGCTAAAGAGATCGAAGAGATAGAAACTCTTTACTCTTCGTAGGCGTAACTCCACCCGGTAAGCGAGTCGCGCTTTACCTCTTCAAATTCGTCACTCTCCCCCAAAAAGTCGATCACATGCAGGTACTTGTGCGGGATCGAAAAGACATCTTGCGGCTGAATGAGCAGCATCGGCATCGGCGAACTCTGCTTTGTGGTTGCAAACCCTACAGGAGCGAGTTTGTTCATCACATGCTGTGGGTTGTAAATGGCGTTTTCTTCTAAAAACTTCTCAAGTACAGCCTCTTTTATCTCCTCTGGAAGCTCCTCTTGGGTATTGAGAAATATCGTAAAATGGATCGGTGCATCCTTAAAATGATCCGGAGCGGGAGCCGCCATAATGATATACTCCACTTTCTCAAGCAGTTTGTCGATCTCTTCTGGTGTGAGATATTGGAGTGTCTTGATTGCTTCAGTGTTGTGCATCTGGTTTCCTGTCGGTTTTTTCGCAATTGTAGCACATTTATACCATCGGCAACCAACTATCAGACTGCTGATAGTTGGTTGCCGATGGTATTAGGAATGATATTTGCTTTGAATATATTATGAAATTCATCGAAGCACTCAAACTCAAAAGCAAGCTCTTTTTACTGTTTGTCATGATAACGGTAGGGCTTGTGATACTTGGGCTTATGGGTGCGCTCGAAACCAAAGCGATGAAGAACCGGATTGACAATCTCTATTTTGGTACATTCATCCCCGTCAGCGAGCTCAACACCATCTTGTATGACTACAATGCCAAGATGCTTCCCTCGGTTTATAAAGCCAAAAATGATCTAATAGCTCCAAGAGAGCTTCAGGCGGATTTGTTCGATGCACTTAAAGAGATAGAGCAAAACTGGTACAGATACAAAAACCAGTACAAAAGCCGTCAAGAACTGCCCTATGTGAGTTACACGACACTGGAGCTTGAAAAAACGAATGACTATTTTTACAAAGTGATCGCTGCTTCCAAAGCAGGAGTCGATATGCGTAAGCTTTCGATATCTGTACTTGAAGAAAAGATAGAGCACATCAACGATGTCATAAAAAAGCTGCTTGATTATGAAACAAATGTGGCACGCTTTGAGCGAAAGCAGTTTTTACAAAATTATCATGAGACGATCCGAAATATAGGTCTGATACTTGCCGGTATCATCTTTGCGGTTTTGTTTGTGACCTACAATGTCTTTAGAAGTATCCAAAAAGAGCATACCAAGCTCGAAGCGGCGACGAAAAAACTGCATATGCTTAACAGAAAACTTGAAAACGCCTCCTATACCGACTCATTGACGGGTTTGCATAACAGACGTTACTTCAATTTCATCTACGAGCGCGAACTCAAGCGTGCAAGGCGCGAAAAGCAGTATGTGACTTTTATGATGATCGACATTGACTTTTTTAAGCAGTACAACGACACCTACGGACATATAGCGGGTGATCACGCCTTGCAGATAGTTGCAAAAGTGATTCGAAGCTGTTTCAAGCGTCCGAGTGATTTTACCTTCAGACTCGGTGGAGAAGAGTTTGGCGTACTCTTGATCGGAACGGATGAGATAGGAAGTGCCCGTTTGGCAAAAGAGCTTTGCAAAAAAGTCAAAGAGCAGGGCATAGAGCATAGAGTTTCCAAAGCTGCCGATGTCGTTACGGTTTCTGTCGGAGTGGTAAGCTGCATAGCCGATGAGATGTTGAGTAGTGATGATCTACTCAAAAGAGCGGATGAGATGCTTTATAAAGCCAAAGAGGGTGGACGAAATCGTTATATGATAACGAGTGAAGTCTATGCGCAGGTGAAAAAAACGCTTTCAAAAACATCTATTATAGAGGCTGCTTGAAAACTATATCGTTTATAATCCTTTTATCGTTTTTTTTATATGCGGACACCATCGAAAATTATACGATAGTTTCTACGGTAAAAAAAGAGGGTACTATCTTTCAAAAAGAGACGATCTCCTACAATCTGCAAAATCCTTTCTCACCCCATGGTATATACAGGTTTGTCCCTTTAGATGCATATAGAGCACTCAAAGATATAACGATTATGGTTGATGGAAAAAAACAGAGTATCCAAAGGGGAGTGGGTAGAGGTTATTTTTATATACGAATCGCGAATGCAAAAACCTTAAAAAAGGGGTTGCATAATTTTGAACTTATATACAGACTCATCCCAAAGAGAAATGATTCCATCATTCTCTATCCTATAGGTACGGAATTTAGAGCTCCCATACGACACGCAACTGTAGAGGTGACGCTTCCAAAAGAGTTTGGGGATGCAAAAGTATATGTCTATACAGGGATGCTCAATCATCTCACACACCAGGCAAAGGTGGTAAAAATTTCGCCGACGAAATATTTAATCACGACAGATAATCTCAAAGCATTCAACGGAGTGACGGTGAAATTTTTTCCAAAAATCCCTCTTGCGAAATTTGGAAAAATTCAACTCTATATATACTGGTTTGTCTTTACCGCAAGTTTTGTTCTTCTTTTGTACTGGTATAAGTTTAAAAGAGAAAAAAACATCTCTACAGATGAGCTTAGCGATACTATTCCAAAAAATTTAGAGACACTGGAGGCCAATTTATTGATTGGCTCTACACGATCAAATACCATCTCTGCGGCAATCTTGGAGTTAGCTGCAAAGGGGTATGTCAAAATTAAAACAGATGCGGCTTTAGATGATTATAAAGCAAGAAACATAGGCAGGCTTTTTTTCGGTAAACTCAGTGAGCTTGTTTTTAAAAATAATATAGAAATCTATAAAACCGATAAAGAGACCGACTCTCTTAGCTCGCCTTTAAAATATTTACACAACATACTTTTTAGACAAGAGGATAAATTTGTTGCAGGGAAGATGGAATACTGGTTTTCAAGAAGGTTGAGAAAAGATTTAAAAAGATTAAACGACGAAGTTGTAAACTCTTGTGTCAATAAAGGGTTACTTGTGCAAAAACCGTTTATACTCAAACTAAAATTTTTATCGATCCCTTTTTTGGTATTTGTTCCAATGAGCTTCTATGCGGCATACCTGACATATATTTGGGGTGGATTTGATGCTTTTATGAATGGAGTAGTGTTTACTCTTTTTTTCTTTTTTGTGTTTTTTATCGGTTTTGAAGCGATTGTAAACAAACGAATTATAGAGATGGTCCCGATCTCTATAGTTGCAAGCATAATGTTTTATATTTCCCAACCCCAATTTCATGCGGTATTTTTCGAGTATCCTTTCCCTTTGGTTCTATTGCCGTTTATGTTGAGTGTTGTACTCGTAAACCACATAGAGATTTGCACACAAAAAGGGCTTGAGACGAAAATGAAGTTGCTCAAATTGAAAAATTTCACCACCCAAGCGGGTAAATCGCAGATAGAGAGTTACTGTAAAACCGGATCGGACTCTACAGAGGCGATGCTGCTTTATGCGGCCGTTTTCAATACTTTTGAGAGTTGGGTTGAACATTGCGCAAATGCTGCCTCTCCATTTTTATGGTTTGAGGGCAACGCAAATCAGCTCAAATATTTACCTAACGCACTTGAGAGCTCGTTAAGGCGAACTATTTGGTATGGAACATATAGCGGAGGCTATATAGCAAGCTAATCAGCTTTTGTATTTGTACCCTTTTTCGATCAAAAGGGGTCTGAGTCTCTCTTGCACCTCCCCTTGAAACTCCATCCACCCCTCTTTGAAGCTGCCGCCGCAGGCAAGGGAAGTTTTGAGTGTTTTGAGTAACTTTTGCGCCTCTTTTTTCTCTATGAAAAATTCCCCGACAAGTGTTACGACCTTTCCTCGCCTTTTTTCTTTTTTAAAAACGAGCCGATGTTTTTGCGGCTCCAAAACGGTTTGTTTTTGAGGCTTTTGATCCTTTTCGAGTGACCATCCCTCCTCGAACGAAGCGCCGATAGAGAGATTGAGTTTTTTGCCTCTACTCACAGAATGACCTCTTGATGCAGTACACTCATATCCGGCTTGAAAAGCCCGGCTTCTACGCAGGCCCCTACACTTGTAAGATCATCTCTCTCTTTATGGTAGAGTACGACGAAGATTTCATCGCCCTGTTTTAGGAAGTTGGTCTCTCCAAAACGTGTATAGCGTGTCGCACCGATGGAGATAACCGCTTTTTTTGGATAGTTACATGCTTTGATATATTCTAAAATCGGCTCAAGCGGACCGCTGTCTTGTTGCGTGTTGATCTGGTTTTTCATCCACTCAAGCAGTTTTTCATAAAGATAGCTGTAACCGTTAAGTTCTACATCTTCCCCGTATTGGTAAACTTCGTCGTCACGCTTGAGAAAACTGACGATCCTATAGCTGTCTTTGATGCCGCCTATCGTGTATTTGTCGATGGGGATATGGAGTTCGGCGATTCCCTTTGTATGTGCGCCCCAGTTCTTCTTCTCGCTGATCTTCTTAGCTCCTTTTCTACGGATGCTGCAGTCGTTGTAGGCACAGAAGTGTGTCGGCTTGATGGCGGCGATTTTGCCGTCTTTATACTCCATCTCACAGACGATCGCCACTTCCGGCTCCGCCTGCACATTCTCCGTAGCGTTTGGCAGTCGGATCGTTGTCGAGCTGAATGGATTGACACTGAGCTGCTTTGGAGCTACTTCATTGTCACACGGTAGATAGAAGGGAAACATCCCTTTTGGTGCTGCCTCATCTTCGGTGATGACATCCTTGAAGTCTTCCGCTTCACCCGCCTGGTCGAGATGCAGCGCGAAATTGCCGGCGATCCCAAGGCCGAGGTAGTTTCTATAGAGTTCCATTTGCTTTTGCCTCCGCATACTCTTCGTAACTTCCATGGAAGTCGGTGTAAGTGCCGCCGGGGTGTAACTCTATGACACGTGTTGCAAATGCATCGAGGAGTTCGCGGTCGTGCGAAACACAGATGACATTGCCTTTGAACTCATAAAGCGCTTCACCGAGTGCGACGATGGACTCAAGATCAAGGTGGTTGGTCGGTTCGTCAAGTACAAGGAAGTTGCCGCCCTCTAGCATCAACTTCGAGAGCATCATACGGTGTTTTTCACCTCCTGAGAGGTTTTTGATACTCTTCTCCTGCTCCTCACCGCTAAAGAGCATACGTCCAAGAGCGTTGCGGATCTCGCCAACATCACGCTTGGGATCAAAGGCTCTTAGCCAGTCATAAAGCGTCTCTTCACCCTGGATCAGATCGACCGTATCTTGCGGGAAGTACCCCGGCTGGATCGTCGCACCCCAGAAGACCTCGCCGCCACAGCTTGGTTTGAGTTCTTCCATGATGATTTTCAGAAGTGTCGTTTTCCCCACACCGTTTGGTCCTATAAGTGCTATCTTCTCATATGGTACGACTTTGAAGTCGATATCATCAAAGACTTTGTTCTCACCGTAAGCATGACAGACATGTCGTACTTCGAGTGCTTCGTCACCGATCTCGCGCTTTGGTTTGAAGACGATGCTCGGATCGCGACGTGAACTTGGTTTGATATCTTCAATGTTGAGCTTTTCAAGCTGCTTTTGTCTTGACGTCGCCTGTTTGGCTTTGGAAGCGTTGGCGCTAAAGCGGCGGATAAAGGCTTCAAGCTGCTCTTTTTCCTTCTGTTTCTTTTGGTTTTCGAGCTCCATCTGTTTCGCCATGACATTGGCAGCAATGTACCAGTCGTCGTAGTTACCGGTAAACTCGCGAATCTTTTGGTAGTCCACATCGAGGATGTTGGTAACGACGGAGTTAAGGAAGTGTCTGTCGTGCGAGATGACGACCATCGTTCCTTCATGCCGCTTGAGCTCGTCTTCGAGCCAGCTGATCGTTTCGATGTCGAGGTTGTTGGTCGGTTCATCGAGGAAAAGGACATCCGGTTTTGGGAAAAGCACTTGAGCGAGGAGCACTTTGAACTTGTCCGCACTGTCAAGCGTGCTCATAAGATCGTAGTGCTTCTCTGCAGGGATGCCGACATTTTCAAGTATCTTGGCGATGTTGACATCGTACTCATAGGTCGGATCCTCTTCGACACAGATCGTCTCAAGCTCTGCTAAGCGGTTGTTTACCGCATCGTCTTCGAAGTCACCCTCTGCATAGAGCTTCTCCTTCTCTTTGATGGCATCATACAAACGCTTGTTACCATATAGCACCGCATCCATGATTGTATAGTCATCAAAAGCGTTTTGGTTTTGACGAAGCACACCGACTTTCAGCCCCGGCTCGATAATCACTTCACCGT
>JALUFE010000099.1 GCA_027052175.1 Helicobacteraceae bacterium
ATTTGCACATTACCAATACTATCTATGTGCAGGGTTCTATGGCTTTGGCCGGTTTTGGTATCGTTGTCGGCTCCATCCTGGCCGCTCGTCTTTCGAAATATTATATCAATGTGGGTATTGCGTTGCTGGGTGCGCTTGGCATCGCGTTCATAACCTTTTTGGTGCCGCATCTTGATTCTATCGGTGTAATTGCACCGCTTTTTTTGATTTTTGGGGTTTTCAGCGGATTTATCCTTGTGCCTTTGGGTGCGAATATTCAGCATCTTTCTCCCAATGCTCACTTAGGCACTGTTCTTGCTGGGAACAACTTCATTCAAAATATCTTTATGATTCTCTTTTTACTGCTTACCACTCTTTTTGCCTATTTTGGTATGGACGGTAAGATACTATTTACGTTGATGGGATTTGTAGGAATTCTGCTCTTTGTGCTGCTTGCCAAACGCTACTTCGTTCTTTTTGTCTGGACAATTTTCGAGCTTGTCGCTTCATTACGCTACAAAGCAGTTTACAAAGGGCTTGAAAACATCCCCGACGATATGGCTGTTTTGCTTCTGGGAAATCACGTCAGTTGGCTGGATTGGCTGTTTTTACAGATTCCTCTGCGCAGGCGCATCAATTTTTTGATGGACAAGGAGATATACAACCGGCCTCTTCTACATCCCATTCTCAAAGCCGGTGAAGTCATTCCACTCTCTCCAAGAGGCTTCAAAGATGCCATGAAAGAGGCGGTTTCAAGACTCCAAAAAGGTAATATCGTCGCTATTTTTCCAGAGGGTGAAATTACAAGAAATTGTGAGATGAATCCTTTTCACAAAGGGTTTGAGCTTATTGATGCTTACGAATGGGAGGGCGTGCTTGTCCCTTTTTACATTGAAGGAATGCAAGGCAGTATCTTCGCTAGATGCAGTGACGGCAGAAAAAGGTCGTTTTTTAGAAGAGAGGTACGCGTTTGTTTCTTCACTCCACAGCCAAAAAACATTACGGCTGAGGAGCTGGAAAAATTCATCAAAAAAGAGAGATACAAATGTTAAACAAGCCTAAACACAATCTTTTTAGAAACGGTCGCTACGCTGTGGAAGGATTGGCGGACATTATCAAAAACGAGACAAGTTTCAAGTGGCAGTTGTTGCTCTTTTTCGGTGCGGGTATTGTTGCTTGGTTGTTACCGATAGCTTTTGTCTATAGTGCCGTACTGTCACTGTCTCTCTTTATTCCATTGCTGGCAGAGATCATCAACAGTGCGATCGAGCGGGTGGTGGATCTGGTTACACAGGATTATCATATCCTGGCTAAAAACGCTAAAGATGCCGGTGCGGCTATCGTGCTTGTCAGTCTTGTCTTTACCGCTCTTATCTGGGCGGCAACGCTGGCTGTGGCGTTTATTAAAGTCGTTTAGAAAAAATCCTCTTCTTCGTTTATCTCGGTGTCGTCGTAAGGATCGAGATGAATGAGAATATGTGCTTTTTTCTCTATTTTTTCAAAGGCTTTGCGGATTTTGGCCTCTATTTTGTCACCTATGAGATGCGCGTCGTAAAGTTTTATATCCGGTGTAAAGACGATATGTACGGAGATGAAAACATTCGATCCTGCCGCACGTGTTTTGAGGTAATGATAGCCGTTTATATCCTTTTCATTTTTGAGTATCTCCTCTATCATCGCTATTTCCTCTTTGGGAATGGCTACATCAAGCAGCATCAGGATTCCCTCTTTCATGATAGGATAAGCGGAGTAGATCATATAGATGGAGATAAAAATACCAAGAACAGGGTCTATGAGTGTGATGCCCGTATAGTAAACGGCAGCGATGGCGACAAGCACTGCAGTATTGCTGAAAAGATCGGTTTTGTAGTGAAGTGCATCGGCTTTAATGACCATATTGTTCGTTTTTTTAGCCACATAGTTCAAAAAAGCGACCAAAAGAGCTGTTATAACGATGGAAACTATCATGACACCCATACTTTCTGTGAGCATTTCTATTTTGTGTGAATGGGTGATTTTCATCAGTGCTTCATAAAGTATGAACAGGGCGGACATAGAGATGATGGTTCCCTCTATGACTGCCGCAAGCGGTTCCAATTTACTTTTTCCGAAGTGAAACTTTTCGTCCGGGTCCTGTTCGGCTTTGTGCAAAGCGAAGTAGTTGAAAAGTGAAACGGTGAGATCGAGCAGTGAATCTATGGCAGAAGCGAGGATGGCCACGGAACCGCTGAATATGCCGACGGTCAGTTTTATAATTGTCAGAAGCGTTGCGACGGAAGTGGAAACGACGGTAGCTTTCTTTTCAAGTCTCATAAATTTCCTTTTTGAAAAATTTCGTGATTATACTCAAATATAGATTTATACTCAAATATAGATTATGTTAAAATTTCGAAAAACGGATGTATGTATGGATTTAAACGAAATACGCAAAGAGCGAGAGCGGTGGCTGGGCTGGAAAAATATCGCTCCGCTGCGTCAAGCGCTCGATGAACTGGAGGAAGTCGAGTCGAAACTTCTGCTTGGCGATGTCGTCAAAGTAGTCGGTGATTATCCCGACAAAGAGCAGATACACAATACAGCCAAAATGATGATGCCATGGCGAAAAGGGCCTTTTGATATATTCGGTACTGTGATAGAGAGTGAGTGGCAGAGTTTTAAAAAATATAACTTGCTTCGTCCCTTTTTCAGTTTAAAAGGGAAGAAAGTTGCCGATATAGGATGTAACAACGGCTACTACATGTTTCGTTTTCTTGAGGATTCGCCTAAAAAACTTGTCGGTTTCGATCCGTCACCGCTGTTTAGAACACAGTTCGATTTTATAGAAAAGTTTGCAAAAACGGGCATCGTCTATGAGATGCTCGGTGTCGAGCATGCGGAGTTTTATGAAGATAAATTCGATGTGATTTTCTGTCTTGGAGTGCTGTATCATCGAAGTGATCCGGTCACTATGCTCAAGCAGCTCTATCGGGCACTGGAGAAAGAGGGAGAGGTGTTTTTGGATACGTTTTACATAGAGGGCGATGAAGAGATGGCTTTGTGTCCAAGATCGAGCTACTCCAAGATCCCAAACATTTACTTCGTTCCAACGATCAAAGCTCTGGAACACTGGTGTCTGCGCGCCGGTTTCAGTGAGTTTGAAGTGCTGAGGACATCTGTCACGACGCCGGATGAACAGCGTAAAACAGAGTGGATAGAGGGAGAGTCTCTGGAGAATTTTCTCGATCCCAGCGATCCCACTAAAACGGTAGAGGGGTATCCGGCTCCACGACGGGTATATGTGCGATTGATGAAGAAAAGAAAGGAAAAGAGGTAGAAGATGGCTGTGAAGCAGGAGGAAAACAATCAGGAGACAAACCGTAGGACTCAAGAAGAAGTGGTCAAAGGAGTGTCAAACACGGAAGAAAACATCCCGCTTGTGACACATACATCGATCAATACCTATCTTTGCGGAGAAATTATAAAACATACGAAAGGGTATGTGGAGCTTCTTCTTAAAACCGAAAATGAGATGGTAGTGGATGAGATGGGATTGATACATGGCGGTTTTATTTTTGGAGCGGCGGATTTTGCCGCTATGGCGGCTGTCAATGAAAAGAACGTTGTACTCGTTGCGAGTGAATGCCAGTTTCTCTCTCCGGTAAAATTGGGCGATAAAGTGCTTTTCAAAGCGCGGCTGCGTCATCAAGAGGGACGTAAAAGAAACGTCCATGTCAAAGCGTTTGTCTATGATATCAAAGTTTTTGAAGGGGAGTTTATGACTGTCATAACCGAACGCCATGTCCTCAAGCTGAAGCTGCTCGATGAAGAAAAGGGTAATTGATAAACCGTTTTGGCCGATTTAGTCGTAAGAGAAAAAATTGAAAAATGAGAGTGGAACTAAAAATGCTTGAAAATATGTGTTGCGAGGGAGGTAAAGTATGAGAATAACCAAGAGTATGTATTATAAAAACGTTTTCTCTCCAAACAAAACAAGAATAAGCGAGCAACTTTTCAATACAAACAAAGAGATATCGTCAGGATTGAAAATAGAATATGCAAAAGATGACATTTCCGTTTTCAGTGATACGATGCGGTTAGACAATGAAATAACGACGCTGCAACAGGCAAAGGCGAGTACGGAAAGCGCATTGAAAATGTCAACACAAAGCGATAAGACACTCAACGATTTTCAAACGACGCTCGATCGTATGAAAGTACTGATGGTCAACGCGGCCAATGCGTCTCACAGTGATGAGTCCCTGTATGCTATCCATAAAGAACTCCAAGGGTTGAGAGAACATCTTAAAAATCTCGCCAATACCTCCATAAACGGTCAGTATCTTTTTTCGGGAACGGCACTCGATACCAAACCCATCGACGAGGCGGGAAACTATAGGGGGAACGACAAAGAGCTCAAAGCGTTTGCAGGATCCAATATCCAGATTCAGTACAATATTCCGGGATCGGAGCTTTTTTTAGGCGAAGAGGATCGACGTCACAGACGCGTCACGACCAATGTCAAAAACTATAATCAGACGGAACTTTATCCGGATATCATGAAAGATTCTGCCGTTTCAAGAGAGCAGGCGAAAGAGAGCTTTATCACAGCGAATGATACAATCAGGGATTTGATGGGAGATGTCGATGAAGATTCAAGCAACGACCCCATAAGTCATTTTTATCTGCAGGGTCAAAAGCATGATGGATCCGGCATTAAAAAGCAGATCGATATGAAATCCACTCAGAGTGTCGATGAACTTTTAGATGCCATAGAGGATGCCTACGGACGGGGCAGCGTTCATGTCACGCTGAACGAACATGGACAGATCGAGATTGAAGATACAATGCCTGGATCGAGCAAATTGAAGTTTCATCTCGTCGGTGCCGTTGATTTCAATCAAGACGGAAACGGAATCGACGATGCGGACTTGAAATTTGGAACGCCGGGAGAGAAGCCGCTTTCAGACCTGGAGAAACAACAGGTCTATACCAAAGCGTTTATAGAGAGCGGTTATACGGCATACACTTCGGATGTAGTATCGGTCCAAGACAGATATACTCCAAGTAGATTTATCCTCAATGGAGAGATGCTTGAAAAATCCGATTTTTCGAAAGCCTCTTTGTCGACTCCGCTTGAAGAGATATTTCCTCAAGGGACGGACCGTATTGTTTTGTCCGGTCAAGACACACAGGGAACAAGAGTGACCGATACCTTTCTCATCAGTGGTAAAACCGTTGAGAATCTGCTTGATCACCTTGAAACAACGTACGATGCGGACAACTCGCTCGAATTTCGACTTGAAAAGGGGAAAATCACTTTTTCAAGTGACAGTACGACGTCCCAATCAAATATACGTATCCAGATGCAGACTCAAAACGCCAGCGGTGTGACAGATGGCTTTGCGATGGACCCTTATCTGGCGTATGACGGCATAAAATTTGCCAAAAAGGGAAATACTCTGACGGGAAACGTGCCTCAAATTGTAACTGCAGACAACTCTTATGCTACAAAAAGTACAAAACTGAGCGAAGTTGCCGATCTCACGCAGGCAAACAGAGGTACGCTTGACGGTACTGCATTGAAATTGAGCGGTACCGATATCAATGGAAACAGATATACCGCACGAATCGATTTAAAAAGCAGCGGTTCCGAATTTTCAATCGACACGGACGGGGACGGGATTGTCGATTCCCCGTCATACTCTATCTACAATGCTGACGATCCGCAAAGTCCGGTTGCCGCAGATGAGATGACATACGGCCAGTTAGCCGATGTTGTCAATATGATCGTAACCGACAATCTTCCGGCAGCAACCAATACGGCTTCCGATTACAATACTGCGGTTGAAACCGCTTCTATCGTAGCGACGGTTGATCTCACGTATGATGGAAAACTTCGCTTTAGTGAAACCGGCGAAACAAACACAAAAGCGGAGATTCGCTTGGAGGATATCACTACAAGCGGAGGGCATCAAACAGCACCGGCTCTCTCCTTTCAACTCAATGATGCCATCACTGTTACGGATCCTAAAACAGATTTCTTCAAGCAGATCGATGCAGCCATCGATTCTGTCGGTTTTGGGCGAATTCGACCGGATGCCGCCGCAGAGGATCCAAGAAATATCGGTATCCAGAATGCGATTCAGGTGATAGACGATATCGGGTCACACATCGAGAAAGTGCATGCAAAAATAGGTGCACTTTCAAACAGTCTTGAAAACTCTTCACAAAGAAGTGAGCTTTTGAGTATCTCGGCCAAGACGCTCCGCTCTTCCGTACTTGACACCGATATTGCCCAGGCATCTTTGAAGCTCAACCAGCTTACTATTAATTATCAGGCAATTCTCTCGACGATTGGAAGAGTCTCGCAACTCTCACTCGTAAATTATCTCTAAAAGAGATGATTTGCACTTTGCCATCTTTTTAGGCCGCAAAAAACTTTTTTCGATATACTTTTAAAAAATTTAGAGGTTGCAATGTGAGAGATACTCTTTTTATCATCGCCTTTGGTCTGTTCATTTACTTGGGGTTTGCAAACATCCTTGGTGAAAGCGGAATTTTGGGCAGTTTTGGAAAAGCGTTTTATACTTACAATCATATTTATTTCGGATATTTGGCATATATTTATGTATTTGTTCTGATCTATCCTCTGTACAGGCTTTTTCGGCTGGGAAAACCGAATTTTCGCACTCTCGAAGCGGGTATCGCTTCCATTTTACTTTTCTTTTCATTTCTTTTGGCGCAGGCACTTCTTGTCAAAGGGGAGTTCCATGGCAGGCTTGCCTATGATTTTGTTCTTTTTTTGAAACCTTACATCGGTGTTTTTGGGCTTTGGGTCTTTTGGTTCATCATTACGGCAATTTCGATCGTAATTTTGCTGGATCGATCGACCGATGAACTCCTAGCTATGTTTTATGCGCTTATTGATCGAAAAACAGGGACGCAAAAGGAAACGCAAAAAGCGAAAATCGTTCAGGAGAAGCATGACCTTTCAGTCGAAGATATGAAAGAGGAGTACAGCAGTGAGGCAGATTCGCAGCCTGAAGAAAGTATGGACGAGGAACTCGATGATTATGAAGAGCTTGACGACTCATCTTTTACAAATGAGAAAAGTTTCAGTGATATTGAAGATGGATTGGAAGAGATTGTAGAGATACCGCGAAGAGAGAACAAGAAAGAGGCGAAAGTATATGAAACTTCAAAACTTCAAGACCAGGGAAATAAAAAAGAAAACATTGTTTCGCTCGCTTCGAAAGTAAAAGAGCAAAAGAGTGCCGTTATCGTCGATGAACTTGAAGAAAATAAAAAACTTTTAGCGACCATTGAAAAAGGGAAAACCGAAAAACCGAAAAATTTCAAATTACCGCCGATAAATTTCCTTGAAAAACCAAATAAAAAGAAACACTCTATAGATGAAAGCGAGATCGATGACAAGATCAAGCAGCTGATAGAAAAGCTCTCTCATTTCAAGATAGAGGGGGATGTTATCCGTACCTATACGGGTCCCATCGTTTCAACATTTGAGTTCAAGCCCGCAGCCAATGTCAAAGTGAGTAAAATACTTAATCTTCAAGATGACCTCGCTATGGCACTTTCTGCTGAAACGATCCGTATTCAGGCACCCATTCCCGGTAAAGATGTCGTAGGTATAGAGATTCCCAACGAAACACGAGAGACTATATATCTGCGCGAAATTTTGGAGAGCAAACTTTTTCAAGAAGCAGCTTCGCCGCTTACTATGGCACTTGGGAAAGACATCGTCGGCAAACCTTTTGTGACAGATCTTAAAAAACTGCCACACCTTCTCATCGCCGGAACGACAGGAAGCGGGAAAAGTGTGGGCATCAACGCGATGATCCTTTCTCTTTTGTATCGCAACTCACCGGACAATCTGCGTCTGTTGATGATCGATCCCAAGATGCTGGAGTTCTCCATCTACAATGATATTCCGCACTTGCTTACTCCTGTGATCACCAAGCCGAAACAGGCGGTGGTGGCTTTAAACAATATGGTCGCTGAAATGGAGCGCAGATATACATTGATGAGCGATACACGCACGAAAAATATAGAGAATTTCAACGAAAAAGCAAAGAAAAACGGCATGGAGCCGCTCCCTTACATCGTTGTTATCATAGATGAGCTTTCTGATCTTATGATGACAAGCGGCAAGGATGTCGAGCACTCCATCGCCCGTCTGGCACAAATGGCAAGAGCGAGCGGTATCCATCTCATAGTCGCTACGCAGCGGCCGAGTGTGGATGTTGTTACAGGGCTTATCAAAGCAAATCTTCCAAGTCGCATCAGTTACAGAGTTGGGCAGAAAATAGACAGCAAGATCATCCTTGATCAGCAAGGAGCCGAGAGTCTGCTTGGACGGGGCGACATGCTTTTTACCCCTCCTGGAGCGACGGGACTTGTCAGGCTCCACGCTCCTTGGAGCAGTGAAGAGGAAATAGAAAAGATCGTCGAGTTTCTCAAAAGTCAGCGAGAACCGAACTACGATAAAAGTTTCCTCGTTGAAGAGAGTGAAGAAAACAGCGGAGGGGATCGAGAGGTCTTCGAAGAGCTCGATCCACTTTTTGAAGAAGCAAAGAAGATCGTTCTTACCGAGCGTAAAACCTCCATCTCCTACTTGCAGCGTAAACTGCAAATCGGTTACAATCGTTCAGCGCGAGTTATAGAACAGCTTGAGCAAGAGGGTATCCTCTCCGCTCCAAATGCCAAAGGTGTTCGAGAAATCCTGGTATAGCCAAAAAGTTTAATCTCACTTTCAAGCAAATAATCTATAATTTCATAGAATTTTTATTGCCGGCCTAAAAGGCAGGCAATATAGGAAAGTTAATGATCTATTTTGCAGTACATCTTATTCATATTTTTTCCGTCTTTAAGTAATGAAGCAAAAATAATTTCATAACCCAACAGCAAGAAAAAGGTATAGATGCAAGGCAGATTTTAGAAAGCCTAGCCGTAGCTAAGGTGAGAAAATCTAACGCGCTCAGTATGCCTTTTTCTTGCTGCCCCTTTGGGGTGATATGATTTTCGCTCATCTTTGCACGAAAATCGCTTTGAAGTAGAATAACTACGACTGCAGCGATTTTCATACAAATCTGAACGAAACTCATCTCATTGGGTATGAAATTATTTTTG
>JALUFE010000100.1 GCA_027052175.1 Helicobacteraceae bacterium
CTTGTGGAAGTAGGTAAAGTCCGCATGTCCCGGACGAAAAACATCTTTGATGTTGGAGTAGTCTTTGCTTTTTTGGTTGGTGTTGTAGATTACCATCGCTATGGGTGTGCCGGTGCTTTTGCCTTCGAAAACACCGCTGAGTATTTCAACCTTATCAGGCTCTTTACGCGCGGTTTCAAACTTGCTCTTGCCCGGTTTTCTGCGATCGAGCTCACTTTGGATGAACTCTTCGTCAATCTCTATGCCCGCCGGCATTCCATCAACGATGCAGCCAAGCGCCTTACCGTGTGACTCACCAAATGTCGTGAAGCGAAATCGTAAGCCGAATGTGTTCAAATCATTTGCCTTTCTTGAGGGTATCAAGCGCTATCTTGGCGGCTTCTTGCTGTGCAGCCTTTTTGCTCTTGCCAAGGGCACGCGCATACTCTTTGCCATCGACAAGAACGGCAACTTCAAACTCTTTTTTATGATCAGGTCCTCTTGAGGCGATCACCTTGTACTCGGGTGTCACGCCGTAGCGAGCCTGTGTAAGTTCTTGAAACGTCGTCTTGAAATCCCGAAAGAGCGAATCGAGCGAGATCTCCTTGTGCACCTCCTCTATAAGGCGGATGGCTATCTCTTTGACTTTTTCAAGACCCGACTCCAGATAGATCGCTCCCATCACCGCTTCAAAGGAGTTAGAGAGCAGCGAAGGTTTGTCTCTTCCTCCGTTGTTCTCTTCCGCCGCTGAAAGCAAAATGTACTCTCCCAGCTTCAAATGGCGTGCAAGTTTGTCAAATCCCACTTCATTGACCAACGATGCACGAATCTTCGAAAGCGTCCCCTCGTTGGCATTTTTGAATTTGAAATAGAGGTACTCCCCTACCACCAAATCCAGCACCGCATCGCCTAAAAACTCCAATCTCTCATTATCGTAGGGCTGCTTGTAACTCTTGTGTGTCAGCGCTTCGATAATGAGATCTTTGTTTTTGAAGGTATACCCTAAATCCTGTTCCAGTTTTTCTATACTTTTATGCATTTCTCAACGCCTTTGCTTTTTCTGCCTGCTCTTTTGCGATTGTATCGCACCGTTCGTTCTCCTTATGACCGTCATGACCCCGCACCCATGTCGCATGGACACGATGCGGTTTTGAAACCTTGATATACTCCTGCCACAGATCCGGGTTCTTGACCTTTTTGAACTCCTTTTTACGCCAGCCATCCAACCACTCGTTGATGCCTCGCACTACATAGGAGGAGTCAGAGACTATCTCGACTTCGCAAGGCTCTTTGAGCAGGCGCAGTCCTTCGATGACGGCTCTGAGCTCCATACGGTTGTTTGTCGTATCTTTCTCATACCCGCCATACTCCTTCTCATGCTCGCCATAACGCAGAATCCCGCCGTATCCGCCTGGTCCCGGGTTGCCCAGACTGCTGCCGTCACAAAAAAGAGTCACCCGCTTCACTTACATCCTTTTGGTAATCTCGAAGCAGATTGTACTCCAGGCATGCCGTATCGATCTCGTGACAACTGCTGCAGCGGTGAAATCCAAAAGGAAAAACCACTTTACAGTGCTCACACAGATACTCAAACCCTATAGTCGCCGCTGCATTTTTCGGCAGCTTTATAAGCACATCGAGTTCAAACTGCTGCGAACCCTCAGCCGTTTTTATATAGCCTTTTGCCGTATAGAGCTCCTGCAAAAAATCGCTCTTTGCAATTATATCGAAATTGACATCTTTTTCTTCCAGCTGCCAGAGTATATCGGCAAGATTCGGCGCTTTTTCAAGATCGAGATGCTTCCATGCCAGTGGAGGATCGACGCGAAAAAGATACTCAAAGACCATTCTCTCAAGCTCTCTGTACTCTTTGTAAAGAGCGACCACTTCGATTTTTCGTAATTCTTCATCGATATCGGGAGCCTGCAAAAGTGAGAGCAGTTTAAGATAGAGCGTCTCTTTGGAGATATCTTCACCCAGCTCGTCAAGCGGCTCGAGTACCTCCAGTGCTGCGTTGTAGTCACGCATATACTCATACACAAGCAGCAGATAGTGCAGCGCCTGGGGCGTGCGTGGATTTTTTTTGAGTATCTCCAAAAAGACATCCCGACTACGTCCAAGAAACCCCGCTTTAAAGTAGGTCTTGCCAAGCAGGAACATAATGTCTCGCCTGTTCTCTTTTGCCTCTTCAAGCAGCAGCAGTTCACTGTAGATATCAATCGCCTTTTCATAATCACCGTTTTTCGTATAGGCATCGGCAAGCAGCAGCCATGACTTATGCGAAAGATCCCCTCTACGAATAAGCTCTTTGAGATCCTCCTCGCTTGGCAGTGTGTGGAATTGCTCCAGGAAGCGATCAAGATAGCGGTAACTGTCCCTGGCCCGATATCGTCCCCACCAATAGGAAAAAAAGGAGATAACAAAAATGATGGCAAAGAGGATGATGATGCTAAAGAGCGGATCACGGAACTCGATGAAAAAGCTATCCATAGATGACGATTCCATAGTCGTTTTTGAGGTTGTAAAAGGTACAATCCTCCGTTATTTCAAGATC
>JALUFE010000101.1 GCA_027052175.1 Helicobacteraceae bacterium
AAGAGCGACGAAGCCGCATTTTGTATCTGTTGTTTCGTTCAAGTTGTTTTGTTTCTCCATTTTAAAGTATATAGCGTGAAAGGTCGTCGTTCTCTACGACGATATCGAGTTTTTCATGTACGAGTTCGGCAGTGATGCGATACTCTTTGTCTCTATACTCGTCTGCTTTGAAGCTGATGTCTTCAAGAACTTTTTCAAGAACTGTATGCAGGCGTCTAGCCCCTATATCTTCTGTCATTTCATTGGCCTTGTGTGAGAGCTTTGCGATGGCTCTGACGGCTTCATCTTCAAAAACAAGCTGCATTCCTTCTACACCAAGAAGCGCTTCATACTGTTTCAGGAGTGAGTTTTTGGTCTTTGTCAAGATGGCATAGAGCGTCTCTTCTGTGAGAGATTCAAGCTCCACTCTGAGTGGGAAACGACCTTGAAGTTCGGGAATCAGGTCACTTGGTTTGCTGACATGAAACGCTCCTGCGGCGATAAAAAGGATATGGTCGGTTTTGATACTTCCGAATTTCGTATTGACGGTGCTGCCCTCGACGATAGGAAGAAGATCGCGCTGCACCCCCTCTTTGCTTGGGTCGTTGCGTCCGCTTGTTTTCTCACTGACGGCGATCTTGTCGATCTCATCGAGGAAGATGATGCCACCGTTTTCGGCTCGTCTGATCGCTTCGGCATGGATGCTCGACATATCGAGCAGCTTCGAAGCGGCTTCGTTACGAAGATGCACTTTGGCATCTTTGATACGCATCTCTTTTTTCGTTTGCTCTTTGTTGAAAGCAGTGAATATCTTGGCTATGGACTCCTGTGCCTTTGCCATTTCCGGTGGGAGGTTGGAGTCAATTGCTTCAATCTGTACACTTGGATCGACTTCTATCTCGATGATCTTCTCATCAAGTTCTCCATCGGTTACACGCTTTTCCATCGAGGCGAGAAGATTTTGGTAGTCTGCGACTTTTTCTTCACTTGCACCCTTTGGAAGAGGAGGGACGAGCTTTTCTACGATGCGGTTGATGACATAGTTTTCGATCTTTTCTTGGTTTTCCTCCTCTTTCTCTTCTTTGACAAGAGAGATGGAGTTAAGCACAAGATCACGCACCATCGACTCGACATCACGCCCGACAAAGCCGACTTCGGTGTATTTGCTCGCTTCGACTTTGACAAAGGGGACTTTCATCATTTTCGCAAGCCGTCTTGATATCTCCGTTTTTCCAACACCCGTCGAGCCTATCATAAGAATATTTTTGGGCGTGATTTCTTCTTGGATTTCAGTTGGAAGCTGCATGCGTCTGTAACGTGTACGCAACGCGATAGCGATCGTTTTTTTCGCTTCTTTTTGACCAATGATATACTTGTCGAGATATTCGACGATCTCTTTTGGTGTCATATTCACCGTTACTTCTCCAATGTGAGGGTTTTGATGTTGTTGTTCGTATAGATGCACAGATCGGCTGCGATGAGAAGAGACTCTTTGACAAGTTCCTCTTCATCCATTTCGCCTTTGTGCTTTTTGAGTGCCCGTGCAGCGCTGATTGCGAAGTTACCGCCACTTCCTATCGAGGCTAAAGTACTGTCTTCCGGTTCGACGACATCACCGTTGCCTGTGAGGATGAAAATCTTTTCGGTATTGAGTACGATCATCATCGCTTCGAGACGGCGTAGCACCTTGTCCTTTCGCCATGCTTTGGAGAACTCGATGACGGACTTTATGATGTCACCCTTTTTGTTCTCCAAAATATCTTCGAACATATCGAAGAGATTGAACGCATCGGCGGTACTACCGGCAAATCCTGCGAGTATCTTACCGTTATGGAGTGTACGGATCTTCGTTGCATTGCCTTTGAGGATGGCGTTGCCAAACGTCACCTGTCCGTCCCCGCCGATTACGGCTTTGTTTTTACCTTTGTAGGCAAGTATCGTTGTCGCTTCGAACATCAGATGCCCTCGACATCCACGTGAAGTGTCGCATGGATACCATGTCCGAGTTTGACGTCGACATCATGTTCGCCAACACTTTTGATAGGTTTTTTTTCGGTAATGTGTTTTTTGTCGATTTCGATATTGTGCTCTGTTTTGAGTGCTTCAACAATCTCCTCTTTTGTTACGGCACCGAAGAGGTGACCGTTTTCTCCTACTTTTTTCTTGACAATCACTTCAAGTTTGTCCAATTTTTTGGCAAGTTCTTGGAGTCGCGCTATTTCAGCTTTTGCTTCCGCCTCTTTTTGTGCCATCATCTTTTTATGTTCTTCGATGATTTCGGGTGTAGCATGTTTAGCAAAACCTTTGGCGATCAGGAAGTTTTTTCCGTAACCGTCTTTGACCTCTTTGACTTCACCCGCTTTTCCCAGGTTTTTGACATCTTTAACAAGTAGTACTTTCATAGTATCGTGTCCTCTGATTTTTACGTGATTATATCGAAAAAAGTTTTATCTATTGTAAAATTGCGGCAGAGTGCCGCAGAATGGGGGTGCTATGGAGTGAAAAAGTTACTTCAAAAGTTCCGGCTTGAACTCTTCTATAAGTTTGTTTTTGTCGGTTTTGAGCAAATCTTTTTTGACAACTCTAAAAAGTCTGTTCTCATTTTTCATTTGTGAAAGAATTGCATTGGCATGCTCCTGCGGTATGGAGAGAAACACCTTTTTGTCGCCGTATTGCTCTATGAGTGAATCTATATCTTCGGCAACAGTTTTGAGAATTGTATTTAATATCTCTTTTTTGAGGTTGTGAGAATCTCCAAGAGTGGCTTTGTTGAACTGGCCGGGCTCGTCGCTGAGAAGGTCCTGAATGCGTTTGTGTGCTTCGAGAATGTCGACTGCAGTGACAAGATCGAGTTTGACTTCGTTTGGTTTCAGTCCCGCTTCCGCCTCAAGTGTTCTTGGTTCCGCCTTGTATGCTTTAATCTCTCCAAGTGATGCCGTAATAACTAAATCTCCAACTTTCATACTACTCTCCTTTTTTTCTTTTAATTCGCTTTCAATTATAGCATTCTTTCAATGAAATGTTATGCCATTTATAAAAAAGTACACCCATTTGTTTCACTCCTCTATATAATATCCTATTCCCGAAGCATTCTTGATAACATCGGTTTGCAGTTTGTTTCGAAGTCGCCATACGAGAGTACGCACATTGTTTTCCGTCGCACCGCTGTCGGGCCATACATACTGGACGGCTTTGGAGAACGTGATTACTTTGCCGCGATTCGCAACGAGGAGTTTCAAAAAGAGATTCTCTTTTTTAGTCAGTTTGATTTTTTTCCCATCGAAGAAGGTCTCATTGAGTGTGATGTCGAAATGATAGCGGCCGTTCCCAAACTTTACGATCGGTGCGTCCTTTTCTCTTTTTTCGTTGAGCAGTCTGGTAAGTGAATCGTTGGCGGTAAATTTTGAATCCATAAGGTTTTCATTGATCTCGGATTTATACTTAAACAATGCGATTTGAATCGTTGCATGAAGTGATTCGGGATTGAAAGGTTTGACGATATAACCGTACGGTTCCGTTTGTTTGGCCCTTTCGATAATTTCATCGTCACTGTATGAAGTCAGATAAATAAAAGGTATATCAAAATTTTCTTTGATATGTTCTGCCAAAGTTATACCGTCATCGCTCTCTTGAAGAGAGATGTCGATTATAACGAGATCTTTTTTCGATGAGCGTAAATGCTCTTTTGCCTCTTCAATATTGTCACAGATGTCTATTTCGAAGTAGCCAAACTTTTTCAGAGAGAGGTTGAGGTTGAGTGCAGTGACTTCATCATCCTCTACAATCAAGATATTTATGTTGCTCTCATTCATCATTTAACCTTATTGTACAACTTAACTAAAAAACCAAAAAGCGTAAAGCTTTTTAGCTTTTTACAGTAAGTCTATTATATAAAAAAATTATATATTTAACAAGGTTTTGGATGAATTTATCAAAAAGGCATCAAAAAAGTGTCAGATCAAACCGAGTTCTGCCAGGATCGGCTCGAATTTTTCCGTCAGACTGAGGAGCTCTTCATAGAGCGTACCGCTTGCTTTATCCTCCTCTATCCACTCTTCGATATGCTTGAGCGAGTTGGACTTCTCTTCTTCGCTTAGCTCTTTTGAATTGTGAATGGCTTGTTTGATTCTTTCTAAATGTTCATGATGTTTATGAGAACTCATATCTTTTTCCTTTCTTTTTAGTAATTTGTAAATTTTCCGGCTTTTATATCTTCTTTGATCTTGTCAAGACCTTCTTGAAGGATATTCACGAGAATCATCGCCGCTTCATTGTCGTCCGTTTCGGGAACATCCCAGTCGGTTATTTTCATATTGGTTTTAAAAAGCAGTTCAAGCTCTTTTATAATTTCGTTTTTTCTTGACTCCATCTCTTTCTCGACGGCATCCATACGGTCTCCTTTTTTTATGGTATTTTAGCCAATTTAGGTAACTGACTTGTGTGCTTGCACCATAGGGGCGTAAAGTCGGTTACATAAATCTTTCATTCCACCACTCTTGTGGTGTCTGTGTGTTTTTTTTGAGAGTTTCTTCATCGAAAGCGTAGTTGTAATTCTCTATATAGTGCATAACAGTTTCATACGCTTTGTTTATTTCGGCGCTCATCTGCGTCGCTTGTTTGGTGTTGTTTGGATGTTTGTCGGGGTGCCATTTGCGCATCAGTGCTTTGTAGTTATGCTTGATCTCTTTGAGAGTTGCTTTGTCTCGAAGGCCAAGAAGCGTTTTGGCCTTTATGAGTTCGTCGAAAGAGGTCTCCACCTTTTAATCTTGCTGTCTTCTTATATATGCAGGTGTATCGAGATCGTTCTCGTCGAGTATATCGCTGCCGACTACCAGGCGAGGGCGTATTTTTACCTTTGGAGCGGCAGATTTATCATCTCCTTCGAAACTTTCGTTGTTCGCTTTTTTCTCATCTGCATGTTCGAAACCTGTCGCAACAATGGTGATTTTGACATAGTTGTCCGGTAAATCTGGATCAGTGGATGTACCGAAGATGATATCGGCATCTTCATGAGCGGTTTCATTAACAACCTGCATCGCCTCATGCAGTTCGAGAGTAGGGAAGTCCGGGCTGATTTTAAAGTGTACGAGAACACCCATCGCTCCGTTGATAGACATATTATCCAAAAGCGGTGATTCTATGGCGGATTTGATCGCTTCGTACGCTGCATTTTCTCCTTCGAATTCACCGACTCCCATGAGTGCCATACCTTTATGACTCATAACGGTTTTAAGGTCGGCGAAGTCAAGATTGATATCATTGTCACCACTGGAGAGAATGACACCCGACGTGCCGCTGACTGCCTGCGCGAGAACGCTGTCTACAATTTTGAAACTCTCTTTGATCCCCAGTCTTTTGTCGATGATGGAGAGGAGTTTTTCATTTGGTATGACGACAATGGAATCACTCTCTTTTTTTAGTTCGTCAAGTCCTATCTCCGCCAGTTTCGCACGTTTCTTTCCTTCGAAATTAAACGGTTTCGTTACAACCGATACCGTCAATGCGCCTACCTCTTTGGCAATTCCCGCAACGACTGGAGCGGCACCTGTTCCCGTACCTCCACCCAATCCTGCGGAGATAAAGACGATATCGGCACCTTCAAGGGCGTTTTTTATATCGTCATAATTCTCAAGGGCACTGTCGCGTCCGATCTCCGGTTTCATTCCTGCACCCAGTCCACCGGTAAGTTTTGCACCGATTTGAATCTTTTTGACATTTTCGAGCTGGTCGAGCGCTTGAGAATCGGTATTGATCATCAGCATTTCGATTCCTTCAACTCCTTCTCTCACCATATGACCTATCATATTGCCGCCGCCGCCTCCGACACCGACAGCTACTATTCTCGCTCCACTTGGATTTTTAATCTCTTCTACCGTAAATTCCATTTCCTCTCTCCTTAAAATAGCTGTGTCGCCCAGTTCCAAAATTTGTTGAATGCACTGTTTTGATCCTGTTCTTTGGATCGTTTTGTTATATTGACGATGCCGCTTTGTTCCTCATTTGGAACACTCTTCGTTTCTGCTGATGGTTTCTCCAGTTTAATCTCCTCTTTGAGATTAGCGCTTCTATTTTCAAGCGGTGCTTCATTGGCATGGCGAACACGTTTGTTGACATCTATTTCATATGGTGTGTAGCCGCCGGCACTGTGCATAACAAGACCGATAGCACATGAAAACTCAGGAGACCGGAGGTTTTCAAACAAGCCGTCAAGCTCCTTAGGTTTGGCGATGCGGACAGGCTTGGAGTCGAAAAAGACGCCGGCGTAATCTTTGATTCCCTCCATTTTCGCAAAACCACCCGTCAGTACAATTCCGGCACCTATTTGATCTTTCAGACCACTGTTTTCCACAATTTTGGCAAGTATCATCAGTGTCTCTTCGACACGCGCCAAAATGACGTCATGAACGACAGCTAAAGAGACTTCATGCTTGGAGTTTTCGTCACCAATTTTCGGTATCTCGATGAGATCATTGCTTTCATTGTTAAGAGATCCGTAGGTTAGTTTGATGCTGTTTGCTACACTCAATGGTGTATGAAGTGCCATCGAAAGATCGTTTGTGATGTGGTTACTGCCGACACCCAAAAAATCGTTGTAGCGGATCGAGTTACCGACGTGTATAACGATATTGCAGCTTCTTCCGCCCATGTCGATTACGGCGACTCCGAGCTCTTTTTCACTTTCATCAAGAACAGCAATTGCCGATGCATAGCCGTTTAATATGATGTTCTCTGCAGTTATCCCTGCACCCTTGAGTGCTTTTTTTAAATTGTTGAGACTTGATTTTTGGGTTGTGATGATATGGGTTTCCACTTCCAGCCGGGAAGCGTTCATCCCAAGAGGATCATCGATGAGGTCCTGTTCGTCGACTTTGAAGTTATAGGGTAGTGCATGAAGTACTTCGTATTCATTGGGAATTTTCGCGTTGTAGAGCGATGTCTGCATAACGCGTTCTATATCTTTTATGCCTACCTCTTTGCTTGTGAGATTGACGATACCGCTGGAGTCGATGCTCTTTGTATATGTGCCGGACATCGACACCACTGCAGTGTCTATCGCGCTTCCAGAGACTCTTTTTGCATCGTTTACCGCTTCTTCTATTGAACGCGAAGCGAGCTCTATGTTTGTTATGGTACCTTTTTTGAGTCCTTGAGACTTAGAGACCCCCGCACCGATAACCGTTATCTTGTTGTCATCGTTTATTTGCGCAATGATAGCGCAAATTTTTGTGGAACCGACATCGATCGCTAAAACGGTTTTACTCAAATCAGAGTCCTTTGTAGAATATCTCTATATTATATCTACTGCGAAGAGTTTTTATCAGATTTTCATCAAACAGGTTTTGTTTGATTTTGCCGATCATCTTTGCAGATTGCTTATAAGCGTTTGTTAGCAACTTTTGTTCCAAAATATCATACAGAACGATATTTTCATCATCTATGATGATATATCCCTCTTTCGTCTGTTTTTGGAAAAGTTCATCAAGGAATTTTTTGGCCATTTTTGGTTGGAGTGCCGTCAGTTTGTTACTTTCTTTGAGTGTTACAAAGTCACTCGTGACTCCTTTGAAAGTTTTTACGGAGCTCTTTGCAAGTTCAAGAAGTTTTTCTTTCTTCTTTTGAGCAAGATAAAGGGGAAGCACTTCATCTTTTGCTTCTTTGAAACTTTTGATTTTCGCCGGAATGACAGAAACGAGCTTAATTATGAGATAACCGTCATTGTAGGGAACCGGTTTGAGATAAGGAGATCCTGGAGAGAGATGTCTGACTTTGTCGAGTATTGCATCGCCAAATTGATTTTTGGAAGCGGATATCGTCGTCTTGTGCGTTACATTCGTTTTTCCCTTTTTGAAATCGATGTAACTTCGCAGTGCCGCTTTTTTCGTCTCTTTGGCATCAAGTTCGGCAATCACTTTTTGTTTGGCATCTTGAAGTGGCAGAATTTTACCGTCTTTTGCACGGAAATGCGTCTTGTTGTCATTGTAATACTCTTCGATCTCTTTTTCGTTATAGTTTTTATGAAGCGGTTTTTGGATTGTGTATTGGATGACGTATGCTACATCTGTTTTGAAACGCTCTTTGTTCATTTCCCAAAATGATTTGAGCTCTTTTTGTGAGATGGAAACTTTGATGTCGTCGCTTGAGAGAAGTTTGTATTTGATCTTGTCGGCGATATTGAAGAGTGTGTCGGCTATCCTCGCTTCATTGGGTGACGCTTTTACCGGTAGAAGATGCAGTGTTTTAGCTATTGTGAGCTCTTTTCTCATATTTTCTTCGAAATCTTTGATCTTGAGATTGTTTTGAGAAAGAATCTGTTTGTATGTCTCTTTGTCAAATTTTCCGTTTTTTTGGAAGTAGGGCAGAGATGCTATGGTTTGCGCAAGCTCTTCGTCGCTTACGCTTATGTCATACTCTTTTGCAAGATTGAGGATAAGTGCCTGATCTATCAGCCGTTTGAGTGCTTGTTTGTCGATACCGAAAGTTTTCGCTTTCTCTTTGTCAAAGTTGCCCTTGAATATTTGTGCGTATTGGTTGTAAAGATCAGAATAAGCTTTTTGGAACTCTGAAGCACTTATCTCTATACTTCCTACTTTCGCTATGGCGGAAGCTTTGTCGCCATAGGTATAAGCGCCCCATCCGACAAATCCGGCACCTATGAAGGTGATTGTTGATATCCAGATGGTAATGATAAGCCACTTTTTGTGTTTTTGCATCCAAGTAATCATTGTAATATAAGCCTTTTTGTATTTTGCGTAATTCTATGGAAATTCCCATTAAAACTTGATAAAGTTCCAAAAGGATGTGATATGATTCCACAAAAAAGTAAACTTCAGGATGTGCTTATGACTAACGAAGAATTGAAAAATCGTGATTTGGATGTTTTATGGCATCCTTGTACACAGATGAAAGATCATGAATTTTTACCGCTGATTCCGATCCAAGGAGGGCATGGAGTCTATCTTGAGGATTTTGAGGGAAATCGTTACATCGATGCAATCAGCAGCTGGTGGGTCAATCTTTTCGGTCATGCGAACGAATACATCAATGAAAAAATCAAAGAGCAGTTGCAAACGTTAGAGCATGTTATTCTGGCCGGTTTTACGCATGAACAGGTTGTTCGACTTTCCGAGCGGCTTGTCAAGCTCGCTCCTGCCGGGCTTTCAAAATGTTTTTATGCCGATAACGGTTCAAGTGCCGTCGAAGTTGCTTTGAAGATGAGTTTTCATGCTCATAAAAACAGCAAAAAAGAGAAAGGAATTTTCGTCTCTTTGACAAATTCCTATCATGGAGAGACACTGGGAGCTTTGAGTGTAGGGGACGTAGAGTTGTACAAACAAACCTACGAGCCACTGCTTATAAAAAACATACAGACTCCGGTTCCAAAAGATCAAACACAAGAGAGTGCACGAGAAGCGGCACGGGAGTTTGAGAAGCTCGTGCGGGCAAAACACAAGGAAATATCCGCATTGATTTTAGAACCGCTTGTCCAAGGAGCGGGCAGTATGCATATGTATCATCCGATTTTCATCACACTTGTATATGAGATATGTCAACGCTACGATATTCATCTCATAGCCGATGAGGTAATGGTCGGGTTTGGCAGAACAGGGACGATGTTTGCTTGTGAGCAGGCGGGAATCACACCGGATTTTCTCGTTCTTTCAAAAGGGATAACGGGCGGATATCTGCCGCTTTCTGTTGTCCTTACATCCGATGAAATTTATGCAAAGTTTTACTGCGATTATAACGAACATAAAGCTTTTTTGCATTCGCACTCCTATACGGGAAACGCTCTTGCCTGTGCAGCGGCTAATGCGACACTCGATATCTTTGAAAATGAGAACGTTATAGAGAACAACAGAAAAAAAGCAGCCTACATAGCGGAAAAACTTAAACGATTCGAGGATCTCGCAAACGTTAAAGAGACGAGACAAACGGGAATGATCGCAGCGGTGGAGTTACAGGGGTACGATCCAAAAGAGAGGATTGGGTTGAAAGTGTATCAGTTCGCTTTAAATCATGGCGTACTGCTGCGTCCGCTTGGAAATGTCATCTATTTTATGCCGCCTTATATCGTTACGAAGAGGCAGATCGATATAATGACAGATACGGCCTATAGAGCGATAGCTACTCTAAAATAAAGCTCTCTTGCCTCTCTTCTTGTATCAGCAGTCGGCAGCTTTTCTCCAAGACTGCAAGTTCTTTTGCCATTTCGGAAAGGTCTCTGTTGTATGCATAGACACCATATCCACGAATGACAAGCAGTTTTTTGTCGTGGGAAGCGAAGTATTTTGCTATTTCACTGCTGGCTCTGTCGTACCAGTCATCGAAACTCTTGGGATCGTAAATTTCCAAGTTGCCGAGCTCTTTGGTTCCAAAATAGTCTTTTGGTGTTATGATGTTGTGTTTCAGTGCGTAGCTTGAAGTAAAGGGCGGCATTGTAAAAGTGACGAACTTCGCATCCGACATCGTTGCGTAGATGCTATGGTGTATCTTCGCATCCAAACTCGCCTGATTCCAACGATAATCTTTTTGGAAATAGAGTTCGATGAGAGAGTTCTCATTTAGTGAGTCGAAGACCGCCTCTTTTGTATTGATTAAAAAACGGCTGTTCTCCGTTTTTGCGGAGATCGAACCATGATAGATACCGAAAAAATCTTTCCTGAAAAAGGAGAGCGAAAGACTCTCAAGCTGCTTTTGGATCAAGATTTTATTCATTATTTGAACCAGCTTTTTACTTTTTCAAAAGCACTTTCGAAAATCCCTTCATGCGGTTTGGCTTCTTCGATCTCGAAAGAGTCTTGCAGTTTTTCTAAGAGTTCTTTTTGCTCACCGGTAAGTTTTTTCGGGTAGGTGAGCTTGATCTGTGCGATCAAGTCGCCTTTGCCATGTCCATGAACGTCATCTATGCCTTCACCTTTGAAGACAAACTGCTGCTTGTCGCGTGTGCCTACGTCGAGTTTGAGATCAAGTTCTCCTTTGAGCGAAGGGATCGTGATAGTTTCTCCTAAAACAGCCTGGGTGAAAAATACGGGAACTTCAATGTAGACATCGTTCCCGTCACGGATGAAGTGCTTGTCTTGTTGCACTCTAAACGTGATGTAAAGATCACCTCTTCGTCCACTTTTGGAAATGTTCCCGGCTCCGGCTACACGCAGCCTGTTACCCGTGTCGATCCCTTTTGGCACATTGACCGTTATGGTGTTTTTCTCTTCGAAGTAGCCTTTGCCTTTACATTCCGGACATTTTTGCGCTATGCGCATACCACTTCCATGACAATCCGGACAAGTCTGTGAGAAGGTCATAAAGCCTTGTCGAAGATAGACCTGTCCTTGACCGTTACATGTGGGGCAAGTTTGCAGTTTTCCATCTTTTGCGCCCGTACCCTTACAGCTTTGGCAAGGCTTTTTATAAGTATAGGTTACATCTTTTTCACATCCAAACACTGCTTCTTCGAAACTGATTTCGAGCTCGATGCCAAGATCGAGTGAATATTTGTCGCTCTCCTCTCTCCTTTGGCGTCTGCCGGAATGGAAGCCGCCTCCGAACATCTCTTCGAAGATGGAACCAAGATCGTCAAAGCCGCTAAAACCGCCGCTGTGACCACCCATTCTTCCCTCCAGTCCCGCTTTTCCGTAACGGTCGTAAATGGCACGCTTTTCATCGTCGCTCAACACCTGATAGGCTTCATTACAGAGTTTGAACATTCGTTCCGCCTCTTTGTCTCCGCCGTTTTTGTCCGGATGATATTTTTTCGCCATTTTTCTATAGGCTTTTTTTATCTCCGCTTTGTCCGCATTGCGTGAAACTTCCAAAATTTCATAATAATCTATCTCTTCTACATTGTTCATAGTGAATTGATGTCTCCAAATATTGATTTAACGATGGAATTATACAATATTCTGTATAATCCTCTCTATGATAAAAGTAGCTTTGTTGTTTTTTCCTCTCTTTTTTATCGGATGCACTCAAAAAGAGATACATCTTGATGTTTTAAAGAAAACCGGTGTAGTATCGAGTTCTCACAAAATTGGAGAAAATAATTACGATGAGGTGCTGCAGCTTTTTATAAAAGAGTGTAAGATTGCGAAAGTGCAAAAACTTTATGGTGCGCTTTGTCAAAAAGCCGATAAAAGTAAAGATTCCAAAGCGTTCATTTCCAAAAATTTCGAGTTATACAGAATTGAGAGTGAAACAAAGGAGGAGGGACTGCTTACAGGATACTACGAAGCTTCGTTGTTCGGGTCACGTACAAAGCACTTTCCCTTTGTTTATCCTCTTTACAGCGAGCCGGATGATCTTGTGACGGTGGATCTTGCTTCGGTGTATCCGCAGCTCAAAGGTTTACGTTTACGAGGAAGAGTGGAAGGAAAGAAGCTGATCCCTTACTATACAAGAGCGGAACTTTCAAAAATACAAGCAAAACCTATCTGTTATACGGATGACAAAGTTGCACGTTTTTTTCTTGAGATACAGGGTTCCGGGCGTATCAAACTCGACAACGGAAAAACGCTCTATGTCACCTACGCAAATCAAAACGGATATCCATATACGTCGATAGGGCGTTATATGATACAAAAGAGATATATAAAAAAGGATCTGAGCTTGCAGAGTATCGAGCGTTTTTTGAAAGTGCATCCGGAAAAGATGAGTGAGATTCTCAATCAAAACCGGTCTGTAGTTTTTTTTCGTGTTTCAAACAGGCCTGCAAGTGGAGCGCTGGGGATGGAACTGACTCCTATGAGGAGTGTCGCTGTGGATCCAAGGTACATCCCCCTTGGTGCGATGCTTTATTGTGAAACGTCAAAGAGAGGGTTTAAGGGTATAGTATTTGCCCAGGATACGGGCGGAGCCATCAAAGGGGATGTACGTGTCGATCTTTTTACCGGATACGGGGAGGAAGCCAAGCAGATTGCGGGAAGACTCAAAGAGAAACTGAAGATGTGGATACTTCTGCCCAAGGCCGATAATGAATAGATCGCTTGATAAATTCAACAGACTTGTCGAAGCACTGGAGCAGTTGCCGACAATAGGAAAGAAGTCGGCGACGCGTCTGGCATATCATATGGTAACAAAAGATAGCTTCAATGCTTTACGGCTTTCACACGCCATTGAAGATGCTATCAGCTCCATTAGACGCTGCAGAAAATGTGGTGCTATGAGTGAAGATGAACTTTGCTCGATTTGCTGTGACGAACGAAGAGATGCCACGCTGCTGTGTATTGTTGAGAGTGCAAAAGATATTTTACTGCTGGAGGAAAACGCTCTTTTTGACGGAAGATACTTCGTGCTTGAAACACTCGATGAGATCAGTGTTTCGGCACTTTTAGAGCGAGTTGCGGAAGATGGAGTCAAAGAGATTGTCTTTGCCCTTACCCCTTCGATTCAAAATGATGCGGTGATTCTCTACATAGAAGACAAGCTTGCGGGAATGGATTTGAAATTTACGAAAATAGCACAAGGTGTTCCCACTGGCGTGAGTTTAGAAAATATAGATATACTTTCTCTCAGCAGAGCGTTAGAGGATAGGGTAGAAGTGTGAAATGAAACTGTTTGTCGTGATATGTTTGGTAAGTGTTCTTCTTTTTGGTGCAGATGAAAATAAAAAAATACTGGAAAAAGTTATCAATGTGGAAAAACTGAAGGATGAAAAAGCGAAAAAATCTTTGAGTGACTGGGTGAATGAAAAATTTGGTCTTACACCCTACAGACCAAACTATCTGCTTCCGTTTGGTTATACGACACACAATTACAAAGAGTGGACGCCGACGGACGGTACATACAAAAATTATGAAGCGGAGCTGCAAGTAAGTTTGAAACTCGCTTTTAAAAAGAATCTGCTTGGGCTTGGAGAGACGTGGTACGGTGCCTATTCGCAGCGCTCTTTTTGGCAGTTTTACATAAAGTCTTCACCTTTTCGGGAATCCAACTACAATCCGGAACTTTTCGTAACTTTTCCTCTTGGCTCAAAAGAGTATTACGGATTGAAATCCATAACGGCCGGATATTCTCATCTCTCCAACGGTCAAGGGAATATCGAAGAGACAGACAACGCATCTCTTTACCCCTCATTGCACAATCGTTCACGTAGTCTCAATACTCTTTTCATCAAAGCTGCTTCGCAGCAGGGACCTGTTTTGTTGGATTTGAAATTTTGGATTCCTTTTGGCAATCTCGACGACAATCCGGATATTATGGATTATTACGGCTACGGAAGAATCAAAGCGTTTTATTTTTATAAAAAGCATCTTTTTACAGCTATGGCGCGATTGAATCCTTTGAAACAAAAAGGAGCTGTTGAATTGACCTATTCTCATCCCGGTTATCTTGAGGGGGTTTATTGGTATATCAAACTCTTTAGCGGTTATGGGGAAAGTCTTATAGATTATAATGACAAATTGACAAAACTCTCTATAGGTTTTGCATTTTCCCGGTAGGCGAGAGAGAAAACTCTCTATCCTCGTACTATCTCTCCGGGATAACTTACGATTCCATGGGTCAAATTGCCTATCTTCGTAAAGCCCATATCGTGTAATATGCGTGCAACATGGGCACTTCTGCTGCCGACATGGCAGTAGACAATGATGTTTTCGTTTTTATCGAGCTTTGCCTCTTCGAGTGCCGCAAAGAAACTGGAGGTAGGAACGAGTTTGTTCGCACCCTTGATGTGCCCCATCTGCCATTCCATGTATTCTCTTACATCGACGAGTTTGAAGTTGACCATGCCGAGTTCTCTGGCTTCCAAAAGCGAAACGAGTTCGTCACCGTCGAGTTCATCTTTGTTGACGAGTACTTCTGCTTCTTCTGTTGTAAGCCCACGTGAATGCTGGTGTACGACCTCTTCCATTCCAAGTTCTATTTTTTGTTTCTCTGCATACTCTGGTGAGCAGAATATTCCACAGTGACATTTGCCTTCTTCCGGAATTTCATGCTCTATAGCCGGTTTACATGGACAAACACGATTATCGACACTTTGAAATTTTCCATCCACTTCTTCAACCATAAAACATGGGCAAAAGCGCTTGCCGTACATCATCTTGTTTCTGGCAAGTCCCATCTGCACGCCTTCGTTGACCTCTTCTTGTGGATTGTAAACCCATCCGAACTGATTACATACTTTGTCTGTAAATTTGATTGTTTTTTCCATTTCGGCTTGAAACTCAGGAGAGTTCATATCGATTTTCTGTATCATTTTTGTTCCTTATTTTCTTCTTGCTTTGCCTTCGATGATAAAACGAAGTGCGTTGAGTTTGATAAAACCGGCAGCATCGGTCTGATCGTATACTTCATCCTCTTCAAATGTACAGTATTCAGGATTGAAAAGTGATTTTTCACTTTCACGCCCTACAACAATCACGTTACCTTTGTAGAGTTTGAGACGTACTTTCCCCTCTACGTTTTTTTGTGTTTTGTCGATGGCTGCCTGAAGCATCTCCCGTTCAGGTGAAAACCAAAAACCGTTATAAACGAGTTTTGCATAGCGTGGCATCATTTCATCTTTGAGGTGTGCCTCTTCACGGTCAAGTGTGATAGATTCGATCGCGCGGTGTGCTTTGAGCATGATCGTTCCACCCGGTGTTTCGTAGCATCCGCGAGACTTCATGCCGACAAATCTGTTTTCGACGATGTCGATACGCCCGATCCCATGTTTTTTGCCGTATTCGTTAAGCGTTTCGAGGAGCTTTGCGGGGCTCATCGCTTCACCGTTGATAGCGACGGGATCACCGTTTTTATAGGTTATTTCAATATATTCCGGTGTGTTTGGTGCCTCTTCCGGACTGACGCTCCAAAGCCACATGTCCTCTTCCGGTTCTGCTGCAGGATCTTCGAGAATGCCGCCTTCATAGGAGATATGCAGTAGATTTGCATCCATTGAATATGGGGATTTTTTCCCTTTTTTTTCGATCTTGATGCCATGTTCTTCGGCAAACTTGAGCAGTTTTTCACGAGAGTTGAGATCCCACTCTCTCCATGGAGCGATAACGGTGAGATCGGGATTGAGACTGAGATAACCTACTTCGAAACGTACCTGATCGTTTCCTTTGCCCGTTGCACCATGCGCGACGGCATCCGCACCGGTAAGCTTTGCTATCTCTACCTGTCTTTTCGCTATGAGTGGTCTGGCGATGGAGGTGCCAAGAAGATACTCTCCCTCATAGATTGCGTTTGCTCGAAACATTGGGAAAACATAATCTCGTACAAATTCTTCCCTCAGATCATCGATGAAGATATTTTCCGGTTTTATGCCGAGATCAAGTGCTTTTTGACGGGCTGGCTCGACTTCTTCACCCTGACCTATATCCGCAGTGAAGGTGACGACTTCACAATTATATTCATCTTGAAGCCATTTGAGGATAACACTTGTATCGAGCCCGCCGGAATAGGCGAGTACAACTTTTTTAACATTTTTTTTCATTCAAACTGTCCTGAAGATATGATTTTTTGTAGAGGGATTATACTAAAAAAGAGATTAAAAACTATTGAGCGACAAAATAGGTAAAAAATATAAGAGAAGCAAAAGCAATGCTTTTCCTTCTCCTTTTATCCTTTTGTATCGAAGAGCATACCGGTAAACTCTTTCATCTTAGGAAGCAGAGACTTGGCTTCTTCTGCCGGCCATCTTCGGATGACCTTGTCGGTTTTTTTATCTATGATCGATACATAAAAAACATCGGATTTATCTACACCAAAGCGCAGGGAAGTATTGAGAAGCGAGATCTCGTCATTTAAATCTTCCACAAGTTTTTTAATCTCTTTTTCGCTGTGAAGCAGCTTTTTATTGTTGGCTTCGATTGTTTTATTCGAACTTTCCTGGGTCTTGCTTTCTTGATTTGTCACATTCGTCTCTTCTGTTCTTCCATGCGCCTCTTGCAAAATGGTCGTTTGAGACTGAATCTGTTGTTTTGCAACGTTTGCAATGCCGTCCATGACATCCTCCTTGATATAACAATTTGTTTGGCTGCAGCTTCTCTTTAAAAAAGATCGGTAATGTAAAGATTTTTTTTAGGTACCTTGTAAAATTTATGCCAAATTATGATAGTGTTTCATCTGAGTTTTTCAAAAGGCAAAATGATGATTTATAAAAGTTTTATAGGCGATATCGATTTGTCAAAATTGACTAGACTTTATGCGGCAGCGCTCATAGAAGCAGGTGGCGAGCAGGCTGAGATGAGTTTGGAATGGATGGATATGAGTGGTGATCGTGTAAAACTGATAGAGTATGTTTTGGTATTTGACTTTACACCGCAAGGGAGTGAAGAACGTGATAAAAAAGTACTCTCTTTTCAAACGAAAGAGGAACTTCTGGATGAGATGCAAAATGTAGTGAATTTTATCAATGCACATACTCTCTAACGATACGAAAAAAGTTTTTGCTCTCGCACTTCCCGCTGCGCTCAAACATCTGGCAGATATTTTGCAGGTGCTTGTAGATATGATTATGGTGGGTTATGTCAGTCTGTCTGCTCTGGCAGCCGTCGGTCTTTCAATGCAGTTTATGATGTTCGTCAACGTATTGATGACACTTTATATTGTCGGAGGCAATGCACTGATTTCGCGTTTTATCGGTAGTGGAAGAAAAAAGAGGGCTTCAGCACTTCTTTTTTCTCTCGCGCTTTTTGCGTTGGCGCTCTCTATAGTCGTCGCATTTGGAGGATACTTCTGCGCCGCTTCGCTCTACACGCTTATGGGCGCTTCGAAAGATGTCGTGGTTGAGGGAACACGGTATTTGCAAACCCTTTCACTTGGCATTACGCTTGTATTTCTGGATAATCTTCTCTACAATGCCCTCTCCGCTGCAGGAGATACAAAAAGCTCGCTTTTTATAAAACTCGGTTCAAGCGGGGTAAATGCTTTTTTTAACTATCTGTTTATTTTCGGTCACTGGGGGTTTGACGCGATGGGAGTGACTGGAGCCGCTATGGCGACTATCATCTCTTATGGTTTCAATGTTGTTGTTTATCTGTTGTTATTGACAAAGCACAGTGAAGCGAAGTTGCTGTTCGTACCTCTTTTGCGAGTGCAGGATGTTAAAAGAGCTTTGAAAGTAGGCTACCATGCAGCCATAGACAGAGCCGTTTCAACACTCTCCTTTCTTGTTTTTGTCTCTATTATAACCTATTACGGAACGGTGGAACTTGCCGCCTATCAGGTTGGTCTCCGCATCGAAGGGCTTGCATTTATGCCGGGTTTTGGTTTTGCGATCGCTTCGATGGCGCTTGTAGGGCAGTCTTTGGGAGCAGGAGATAGAGAAAAAGCATATAAAATGGGGATCATAGCGGGGCGAATCGCTTATATTTTTATGGGAATGGTTGGTATGTTCCTCATTCTTTATCCGGAATTTTTTGTCTCTTTCTTTACAAAAGACATGGCAACGATAGCTGTCGCCTCCGAATATCTTGTATTGGTGGGATTTGTACAGATACCTCTGGCACTAACATTTGTTTATGCTGCAAGCCTTCGCAGTGCCGGCGACACGAAAACGGTTATGCGAGTCAATATTGCCTCTTTGTGGATTCTTCGTGTTCTTCCATCTTTCATAGCGTATAAAATGGGATTTGGAGTTGTGACTGTTTTTATCATTATGAATGTAGAGACACTTCTAAAAGGTTTTATCTACAGCCATCTGTACAAAAGAAAAAAATGGCTGTATGCGAAAGTGTAGAAGGAATCTTACTGAATCACGAATTCAGTAAAATAGACACCGAGTATCTGTCCGTCGTCAAGCATTGAGTTGAGAGCATCTTTGATCTGCTGGGTAAGTTTGTCTTTGCCTTTTCTTGAACTGACTTCTTCTAATGTTTTCGATGTCAGTATACGGATGATTCTGTCTCGAATGACGGCTGTTTTATTGTCGAGTTCCGCTGTGAGTTCTTGCCCGCTGAGTTCGAGATCCATTGTAACTTTCAGGTATCTTCTGCCGTTGTCGCTTTTTAAGTTGACTGTAAAAGTGTCGAGTGGATAGAGCACACCGATTTGGCTCAATTTTTTGCTTTGCTGCATTGCTGCGGATGAGTAGGAACGATTTTGCTGAACAGGTGCGGCTTGGACCTGTTGCGTCGCTGTTTTGGCAGATGCGGCACTCTCCTCCTCGTCGCCGCTTAACAGTAAGAAAGCGGCGATGCCTCCGAGTATCATTATGAGGACCAGCACGACTATTATGATAATAAGCAGTATCTTGTTGGAGGACTTTCCTCCTTTTTCTTCATGCTCTTCGGTTTCGTTGTTCTCTTTTTCTTCAGCCATCATTTTTCCTTTGTTTTTTTATGATTGGATCAAGGTATCGAGGGGTACAAACTCATAGTTATCCGCATCATAGTACTCTATTTTCCCGTTTTCGATATGGTAGTACCATCCATGTATGTGTAGATCGCCATTTTCGAATCTTTCTTTAACCTGTGGATAGGTAAGAAGATTTTCAATTTGATTGATAATTGAAAGCTTCTCTGTTAATCGGAGCAGTTCCTCTTTGTTTGCACTGTTTCCAAGACTTAAAAGAGCGCTTTTTTTCGCCTGCTCTCCCAACGAGAGCCATTTACGTGTATGAACAGTGGCGTCGCTTTCATCGAGATTTTCATAAAGAGCCGCACATGCTCCGCAGTAGGAGTGTCCACAGATAATGATTTCTTGAACTTTTAATATAGAGGTAGCATATTCTATCCCCGTAGCGGTCGCATGATAATCATCGTCAGGACTAAACGGAGGGACGAAATTGCCGACGTTTCGCAAAACGAAAAGATCTCCAGGACTGGTTTGGAGCATCATATCGGGGATGACACGCGAATCGGAACATCCGATAAAGAGTGCACGTGGTTTTTGACCCTCTTTAACAAGTTTTAAAAGGTTTTCTTTGTTCTTTTTAAAGTAGGCCCGAAAGAGCTCATTCCCTTTCGCATACTTTTCAAGTCCCACATATTTCTCCTCTTAGTTACAGCTTTTGATATTCAGCTTATGGATAATTTCTTCGAATATATCGCCCGCCTCTCTGTTGATGTCGTCATGATATTCGATAACCATTACCGACTTTCCGTTGGCCACATCCGCAAAATGGATATCGGCCTGGAGAGGATATTTGTTAATTATTTCTTCAACTTGAGAGACTACCTTTTCTCTTTCTTCTTTGTTGCTAAATGCCAGTGAGAGTCTTGAAAATCTTTCTTCACTTCTAAATTCCGCATCGATCATCGTTTTTAACCTTTAAAGATATACTTGAGAGTGCAGATTATAGTCAAATTTTTCAAAAAAGTTGATAAAATGCCGCGGTTTTAGTACCATTCAAGCAGTTTTGTAACTTCATCCACGAGATAGGTTTTTATTTTTGTTTTTTCAAGCGGTTTCTTCGCGACTATCGCTTTTTTGATATTCTGCATCGAAGCCTCTTTGAGGCGTACATCAAGACCGTAAACTTCCCGTACATCACCGACAAGAGAAACCTCCCCTATAAAAACAGTTTCTTTGGAGATGGCACGATCTCGAAAACTGCTGATTATTGCTGCAAGTACGGCAAGATCGGCAGATGTTTCTGTTATTTTGATGCCGCCGGTGATGTTGATAAAAACATCATATCCTGCAAGAGGGATCTGCAGCTTTCTCTCAAGAAGAGCCAAAAGCATATTGAGACGGTTATTGTCAAAACCGGTCGCCTGACGCTTGGAGTTTGGTGTGTGTGATTCACTCACGAGTGCCTGTACTTCGAGAATGATGGGACGGCTTCCTTCCATTACGACCGTCAGAGCGGAACCTGCCTGATTGGAGTCGCGATTGAAAAAGCGTGACGCGATGTTGGTGGCACTGAAGAGTCCTTCATTCCGCATCTCGAAGACACCTATCTCGCTTGTCGGGCCAAAACGGTTTTTGAATCCGCGAAGGATGCGAAGTTCCTGCGAAGAGTCTCCCTCGAAGTAGAGCACCGTATCGACCATATGTTCAAGGACTCTCGGTCCTGCAATACTCCCCTCCTTGGTAATATGACCGATGATGAAAGTGGCAAGCTCTTTTTCTTTGGCGATTCGCATCAACTCGAAGGTGATCTGTCTGACTTGTGAAACGCTTCCCGGTGCAGAGCCCACCTCTTCAGAATATATGGTTTGAATGGAGTCAATAATAAGAAAGTCATACGCTCTGTGTTCGAGTTCGAGAAGTATCTGTTCCAGGCGTATTTCGCTGAGCAGGAAGAGTTTTTCATGGTTGGCTCCAAGGCGGTTGGCACGCATCTTGATCTGCCCTGCAGACTCTTCGCCTGTAACGTAAAGAACATTTTTGCCGCTGCTTGAGATGTTGGCTGCAACTTTGAGCAAAAGAGTGGATTTGCCGACACCGGGACTGCCGCCGATTAGTGTCAAAGAGCCCGGTACTATGCCGCCTCCCAAAACATTGTCGAGTTCTACGTCGAGTGAGGAAAAACGTGAAATTTCATCCTCTTTGATCTCTTGGATGCTTTTGGCTTTTGGTTTGGAAGAGGAACTCTTTTTTGTCTTTTCTACGAATTTTTGCTGCTCACTACTTAGCTCTATGAAGCTGTCCCATGCACCGCAGTTGGTACATTTTCCCATCCATTTCGGGGTTGTAAAACCACAGTGCTGACATTCATAAAGTATTTTTGCTTTAGCCATATCCAAACCTTAAAGGGATTGTGGAGAAATTATAGAAGTGCTTTACTAACAAAGAGGTAAATATTGCAATTTGCAAACTTTCAACTGACCTTATACCGAAGGCGATTACACGGAGTGTAAAGAGAAAGTGTCGATCCCCCGGCCGAGGGTTTACCAAAAGAAACATGGTGTCACTGTGTGCTTAGTTTGTTTGAGTGTAGCCCTATCACCAGTGAAAATAGTTTTTAAAAGGAGATGTTGTTCTTCAATTGTTTCTCTTGGGCTTTTTTTCTGTATCTATGGTAAATTTCAACGCTTTTACAACGCTGTTTGATGGACACAAGCCGTTTGATCGATTTTGGAAGCTGGTAGCCCACTATAAGTGCGATGGCGATCAGACTCGTTTGACTCTCTCCAACGATAGAGTCAATGAGGTACGCCAATTCACCATATATGACAAGTTCAAACCCAAAAAAAAGATAAGGACTGTATATTCGGCATCGCCGTCTTTCCTGAAGCTGCTTGGTCATACCCTTCTCTTTTCTTTTTTCATATTATAACATAAAGAAAATAAAAAAAACAACAAATGTTTTTAAAAAACCAGATATTTTTTTCTATTTTACGCTTCGTTTTTCTTATCTTCCTCAAAAATTGCATCGAGGATACCGTCGACAAATTCATATTTGTCAAACGGTGTAAGATTTTCCGGCCGTTCGCCGGTACCCACGAACAAGATAGGCAACTCCAATGCATAGGCGATACTGAAGACGCTTCCCCCTTTCGCCGTGCCGTCGAGTTTCGTGATGATGATGCCGTCTATTCCTATCATTTCATGAAAAGCTTTCGCCTGGGCTATTGCAGAGTTTCCCTGCGTGCCGTCAAGTACGAGCAAAGTTCTGTGTGGAGATCCGCTGTGTGCTTTGCTGCAGATGCGCACGATTTTTTTGAGTTCGTTTGCAAGATTTGTTTGTGTATGGAGCCGTCCGGCTGTATCGATGATAACATGGTCTATATCTTTGGCTTTTGCCGAAGCGATCGTATCGTAAGCAACAGCACTTGGGTCATGTCCTTGTTTGGAAGAGACGATGGGAACGTCCAGTTTCTTTGCCCACAATGTCAGCTGTTCGATAGCTGCAGCTCTGAAAGTATCAGCTGCTCCAAGGATGACGCTTTTTCCTTCATTTTTGTAGCGTGCGGCGAGTTTGGCTATGGTTGTCGTCTTACCTGCACCGTTGACACCGACAATGAGTTCTACAAAAGGCGGGGTGAATTCCGGCTCTTTATAATCGGCATAAGAAAGTGTGGCGAGAAGTTTGGAGCGGAGTATTTCACGAGTGACTTTTTCCTGATAGATTTCCCGCATGATAATTTCGACAAGGTCGTATTCGACATCCGCTTCCAGAAGCACATCTTCCAATTCATCTTTTGTAATAAAAGGTTTTTTTTTCGGGATGACCGTTTTGATCGCATCCGTCGTTTTTTGCAGAGATTTTTTGATGAAACCGAACATTTTATTGTCCTATTGCTTGTTTTATGTCACTTACTATAAACTCCTCTTCCGTCGCTCCGGAATAATAGTTCACGAGTTTTCCTCCCTTGTAAACGGCTACGAGCGGGATTGGGAATCGTCTGCCTATTTTGAGATTTTCCGCCACTGCATCTATGAGTTTTTGGTTGTTGTTGGAGTTTGTAAGTGTATAGTCGGCGTGATATCTCTTTTTGTATGCGGCAAGCATTTCGTCGTTCACATCCTCTTCGATGCTGATACCGAGAACTTGAACATCTTTTTTGAATTTTTTTTGGATATCTCCAAGGACGGCGGCTTCAGCACGGCAAGGAGGGCACCACGTAGCGAAAATATCTATGATGAGAATTTTATTCGGATCGTTTTCGAGCGCAAAACCGTTTTGGGTTTTTACTATTTTTATGGAGCCGTTGGCATCTTCAATAGGTTTGAGAGAAATGACGGTTGCGGATGTTTTTTGCATTTCTGCCGTTTCACTCTTTTTTTTATCGTGGTCGCATCCGCTGAAAAATAGCAGGAGTGCCAACGAGGTCAGGGTTGCGTATTTGAGCATTCTAAGCCTTTGTATTGTACAATTTTTGTAAAATTATAGCTTCAAAGAGATTATATGTCCATAACAAAAGACGCCTTTAGAAAAAAATGCATTAAACTGCACCGAAAGCGGCTGCCTAATACTCTTTATCTCGATGCGAAAGTCAATGAAAAACTTTTGAAATTACTGCAAAGCCGGACAAAAAAAGGGATGACGATTCTTTTTTATATCCCGCTTGATTTTGAGGCGGATATACGTAAAAGTTTGCAAAAAATGAGAAGGAATCACACGGTTTTGGTGCCGTTTATGGAAGGAAAAAGCTTTAAAATGGTACCATATAGATTACCGCTGAAGAGAAAAAAATTTGGAATATATGAAGCGGGAAACAGTTTTAGAAAATTTAAAAATTTAGACATAGCTGTCGTTCCGGCAGTGGGTATCGATAAAGCAAACAAAAGAGTAGGGTTCGGGAAAGGAATGTATGACCGTTTTTTCGCGAAATTGAAAAAAAGGCCCTACACGATATTCGTACAAAGAAAAGAGTGCAGAACGAATAGAAGTGTATGTGACGATTATGACGTCGTTGCTGATGCCGTTGTTACCGCCGGAGCGAGGCTGGAAAAGAGGAAATAGATGATATACGAGATAGTCCAAGGCGGCTTGATTGCCGCGGCAAGCGGTGCTATCGGTTTTTTCATCTCTAAAAAGATCACAAATGCGAATTTCGACATCTATGTTGAAAAAGCAAAAGCAAAAGCAGCTGCAATCGAGAACGAAGCACAGCTACTGCTGCACAAAACCAACCTCAAAGTGCAGGAACTCGAACTCGAAGCCAAAAAAGCGTATGAAGAGGCAAAGGCCAATGCAGTGGCGGATCTTTCCAAAAGAGAAGAGGAACTGCAGCAAAAAGAGCGAAATTTCAAACGTTACAAAGAGAGTGAAGAGAGAAGGCTTGCAGAAGAGAGTACGATTTTAGGTGCTAAAAAGATCGACTTGGAGAGACTGGAAAAATCGTTAGATGCTTTGAAGAAAAAGTATGAGGAAAAGATCGAGGATGCACTGCACTCCCTGGCACATTGTGCCGGAATGACCGAGGAGGAAGCACGAAAAGTACTGCTTGAAAAGGTCGAAGAAAGAAGCAGAGCGGAGATAGCGCATATAGTCCGGAAATATGAAAATCAAGCGAAAGCGGAAGCGAAAAAGCGGGCAGATTATATTCTCGCTCAGGCTACAAGCCGGTATGCCGGAGAGTTTGCCGCAGAGCGTCTTACTTCTGTCGTTACGCTGAAAGATGATGAACTCAAGGGACGGGTTATCGGTAAAGAGGGACGCAACATCAAAGCACTTGAGACGCTGATGGGTGTAGACATTATCATTGACGATACACCAAACGCCATAGTCGTCAGCAGCTTCAACCTCTACAGACGTGCGATCGCGACGAAAACGCTCGAACTGCTTATAGAGGATGGACGTATACAGCCTGCACGTATCGAAGAGATTTACGGCAAAGTCTGTGATGAGTTTGAAGAGGCCATACTGCATGAAGGCGAAGAGGTTGTCAGTGAACTTGGTGTAGGTGTCATGCATCCAGAGCTTATGAAGCTTATAGGCAGGCTGCGATACCGTGCCAGCTATGGTCAAAATGCGTTAGCCCACACGCTTGAAGTTGCACACCTTGCGGGAGTTATGGCAGCAGAGATGGGTGGTGACGTAGCACTTGCTAAACGTGCGGGACTGCTCCATGATATCGGTAAAGCGCTGACACATGATTTTGAAGGCAACCATGTTGATCTCGGTGCAGAGATATGCCGCAGATATAACGAGGATGAAGTGGTTATCAACGCTATCTATGCGCATCATGGGCATGAAGATATCAGATCCGTCGAAGCGGGTGCGGTATGTGCTGCCGATGCTCTTTCAGCTGCCAGACCGGGCGCACGACGTGAGGTGCTGGAGAGCTTCCTCAAGCGGGTGACCGAGATCGAAGAGATCGCTTCGTCACACAGCGGTGTGCGTCAGGCATATGCCATCAATGCCGGTAGAGAGGTGCGAGTTATTGTCAATGCCACACTGGTCAACGATGATGAGAGTGTACTGCTTGCCAAAGAGATCGCCAAGGAGATCGAAGAGCGTGTGCAGTACCCGGGTGAGATCAAAGTCAATGTCATCCGTGAGCTTCGAGCTATAGAATACGCAAAATAGAGAGGAAAATATGTTAACAGTAGCACTGCCAAAAGGGCGCATAGCAAAAGAGACACTGGAGATATTTGAGAAGATTTTCGGCTCCCAGTTCGCATTTGACGATCGGAAGCTTATCCTCGATACTCCCGACTTTCGCTTTTTGCTTGTACGTAACCAGGATGTAGCGACTTATGTGCATCGTCAGGCTGCCGACATAGGTGTTGTCGGTCTCGATACGCTTGAAGAACAGGGGCTGGATGTTATCCGTCTGCTCGATCTGCGCAAAGGTGTCTGCAAGGTTGCCATAGGGATGAAAAAGGGTGAGAAACTTGATCTCAACAAGCCGGAACTCAAAGTGGCCACCAAGATGGTCAACATCACCAAGCGCTACTTCGAACAGCGAGCGGTTTCTGTCGATATCATCAAGCTTTACGGTTCTATAGAACTCGCTCCTTTGGTCGGTTTGGCCGACATGATCGTTGATATCGTCGAGACGGGAACGACGATGAAGCAAAACGGGCTTGAAGTCGTCGAAGACATCATGGAAAGCTCCACTTACCTTATAGCTAACAAGAACAGCTATATAGCCCAGAAAGATGAGATCCTTTCCATCTACGAAAAGATCCGCGATGTCGTCAAAAATGAAGCATCTTGATCTTTATGCCAAGGTTGAGCATCTTCTTGGCATAGAGGATGCTACGGATGCGCTTCATTCGCTCTATATGAGTGAGCTTGACGGTTTTGATGTCAAAACGCTGCTTGATGTCGGGTGCGGTCGAGGCGGTTTTATGAGGCGTGCTCTTGCCAAAGGGATCGAAGCCAAAGGATGCGATCCAAGTTCTGTAATGGCAAAAGAGTGTCAAAAAGAGGGGCTGGATGTCGTATGTGGCGAGATAGAAGCAGTAGATGGCAGCTTCGATGTGATCGTCTCCATCTTCGATGTGCTTAACTTTATGGACAAAGAGAGGCTGTCGCACTTTTTGAATGAAGTTGCCAAAAGATTGGAAGATGACGGAGTCTTTATCGCCGATATCAACACGAAGTACGGTTTTAGCGAAGTGGCAGAAGGAGTGATGAGTGCAGAGGATGAGAGTGGCTTTCTCAATGTCGATGCTTCTTTTGTCAATGACCGCCTCACAACCACCTTCACTTTTTTTGAAAAAGAGGATGACGGCAGGTATGCCAAACATCAAGAGCAGATCGTACAGCATTTTCATCCCATCAAGTTTTTCCAAAACCACAAAGCGCTCAAGCTTGTAGAGAAACAGACATTTTCACTATATGATGTCAATGACAAAACATTGTTAATCTTGAAAAAAAAGAAATGATTGTATGCAGACAATAGGCAGTTATTTAGATGTAGAAGGACGTGATTTCTATTTTCAAGGATGCGCAAATTGTGATAAACGTTGCTGTGATGGGAGAGTAGGATTCTCTCTTGCTCCTTTGATAGTGGATGATTTTGTCGAAGTATATAAACATTTTCCTATACTTTTTGGAAACGTCAATGATGTTTTTCGGCCTTTAATGATTTTAAACGATGGAAACTCACCGTGCAGCTATTTAGGTGCAAACGCTCAATGTATGATTTATGAAGAACGTCCGCCAGCTTGTAGATTATATCCTGTAAGTCCTTTTTTTGATGCAGTGTTTGTCGATAGCAGTTGTCCGAGTGTCAGTGATGAGATAATAGGTGAAGCCATAGTGCAAGAAGGGAAAGTTGTAGAGAAATTCTATCATAAAAGACTGGAACATTTCAGCGATAAACTCGAAAGAACTTCAGCTTTTATGAAACGACTCGTGGAAAATATTTGTGATTTTGAAATGGTAGGCAATGTTAGTGGAGTTTTGTTGTATCGGTATGTAGGCGAGTTTGACAATGAGTGGTTGGAGATGCATAGGGCATCTCTCCAACATCTTCAAATATAAAGTGTGATAGGATGAATCTTTTCCGCTTTGACCTCCCTTTAGAAGATCAAGAGAGGTTCGATACACTGCTTAAAAAAGAGAATATCACGATCAAACGCATTGTCAGCAACACTCTCTCCACGCCGCAGACTTTTTTGCAGGAGTGTGACGAATGGGTATGCGTGCTCAAAGGATGTGCAAAACTGGAGATGGGTGGTGCAGTCCATACACTCAAAAGCGGTGATACACTCTTTATCCCGGCCCATACAAAACATACGCTTTTAAAAACGAAGAAGAGTGTTGTATGGCTGGCTGTCTATATAGAGCCATTCAAGTGACACTTTTTTAAGCCCAAATGCGTTATGATTATAAAACAAATAAAACAAAAAGGATGGTTACTATGAGTAAACATAAAGAGAAGATTGAAAAGGTATTTGAGCACCCGGCAAGTGGAAATATCGACTTTAAAAAGTTGATACATGCTCTGGAACATTATGGTGCGGAAGTTGATATCTCAAAACACAATAAAGCGAAAATCTTTCTCAAAGGAGAAGAACTTGTCATCCCTGTTCCCCACGATCATGTACTTTCAAAAGATATGGTGGTAGAAGTACGCCATTTCCTCGAAAAAGTGGGTCTCACACCTGACAATCTCGACTAAGCGCATTTGCGCTTAGCTCGCTTGCTCGATCTGTTCAAGCTTTTCTTCTATAGTCAGTAATTCTTCGACTTTTGATTCATACGTTTTTTCCAGTTCTTCCAGCTCTTTTGCAAGTGTAGTGATACCGATCTTCTCGTAACATTTAGGGTCGGCCAGACATTCGCTCTTTTCCTCTATTAACAACTCAAGTTCTTCAATCTCGACAGGAAGTGTTTCCAGAGCGATCTTTTCCTTGTAGGTGAGTTTTGGAGTTTTTTTGCGTCCTCTTTTTTCCTCTTTTGGCTTGGTGGTGGCTTCTTTTTCTATTGTTTCTATTTCGCGAAGCTCTTTTTCAAGTTCGAGGTACTCTGTGTACTGCTGGTAGCTCTCTTCTATAGTTCCATCTCCTTTGAAGATGAAGAGTTTTTTGGCGATCTTGTCTACAAAGTAGCGGTCATGGCTCACAAGAATGACGGCTCCTGGAAAGTGGAGAAGCTGCTCTTCGAGGATGTTGATAGTCGGGATATCGAGATCGTTCGTCGGTTCATCGAGGATAAGGACATCCACATTTTTGGTAAAGAGCAGGGCAAGTGCCACGCGGTTCTTCTCGCCACCGCTCAAGATCCCTATCTTTTTATCGAGAAACTCTTTTGGGAAAAGGAACTGTTTGAGGTATCCATAGACGTGCATATTTTTTCCACGTACATCGACACGATCACCGCCTTGTGGGCAGAAGGTCTCGATCAGGTTTTTGTCATCATCGAGCATCTCTCGGTGCTGGTCGAAGTAGCCGATCTTGA
>JALUFE010000102.1 GCA_027052175.1 Helicobacteraceae bacterium
AAGAGGAGATTTCTTACGCCAAAGAACTTGCCAGTCGCTATGGGAAACAATGCTATGTCAAAACCGCACCTCTGTTTGAGCATAACTTCGAAGCAAATGCCAGGGAGTTTCGCTACAGCTTTTTTGAGGAGTTGATAGACTCTCACGGCTACAGCGCGCTCCTTACTGCTCACCACCTCGGTGACCGTCTTGAGTGGTTTTTGATGCAGCTATGCAGAGGTGCTGGATGTATCGAGCTTGCCGGGATGCAGATGTATGAGTTACGAGAGAACTATATCCTGGTGCGTCCACTACTGCAATATACCAAAGAGGAACTCGAAGCGTACCTTCAAACCAATGCTATCCGTTATTATCATGATAAAAGCAACGACGACGAAAACTTTTTACGTAACCACTTTCGCCATCAGTTTGCAAAGCCGCTGCTTGGGAAGTTCAAAGAGGGGATACGCCGCAGCTTTGAGTATCTCGATGAGGACAGAGAACTGCTACTAGAGGAGTGCCGTTCCATCACTGAAAGAGAGATGAGCTGCTTGAGGAAGCCTTCCTCCAACCGAGCCACACTCCACTGCATCGACAAAGAGTTGAAAAAGCGGGGTTATGTGCTTAGCAGCTTTGAAAAAGCACAACTCAAAGAGGAGAAAAACTCCATAGTTGGCAGAAAATATCTGATAGTTTATCATGACTCTCTTATCTGCATCACCCCATACAGTGATGAAAAAGCGATACTGCCAAAAAAGTTTAAAGAAGAGTGCAGACGACTTCGTATAGAGCCGAAACTCCGCCCATTTTTCTATGTAAACCCTGAATGTTTCAAAGTTTTTAAAAATCTAATTCAAGAAGCATAACGCCACTGCGGCCAAATATCTCCTTATAAGACTCACATTCGTGCTTCTCCTTGATACCAAAGCCCAGCTTTTCATAAAACATCAGCGTCTCCAGCGAACCGATTTCGACAATCGTCTGTGCTATGCGATATCCTTTGAGTCTTGCCGTTAGTAGACTTTTTTGCATCAGAGCCTTGAGTATGCCCATATCGACATACCCTTCTACCTCTTCAAGAAAATCAAACATCAAGGTACGCTTGTTGATGTCAAAATCACACTCAGCAAGAGTGTTGAGACGATCGACGACACTTGCGTCGCATCCACTCTCCTGGAGTGCCTCGATAAAACGCTCCTTGGTTGCAATACGCGGCTCATAGCTGCATAGAGTCCCAACCTGTTCTTCATCGATCCTTGCAACAAGAAAATTTTCATAGTAGCAGTAGCACTGCTTTGGACTTAGCAGCAACTGCTCAAGTTTTTGAATAATGATATCATCCGCCGCATTGTTAAAGAGATAGTCAAAAAGCCCTACGGCTTTGTCTGCCCGTGAACTCTGTAACATCATCTTTGCCAAAAAAGGGATATCCCCTTTTTGTGCTTTTTCCACTTTTACACTCATAGCACTGTCACTTTTAATGCACTTTCTTGTAAAAAGTCACATTATATTTGATTTTCTTCTTTAAATAGTACCATAAGTTTTTATAAAAGTTAGATTAATCAAAGAAAATAAGGAGAAAAAAGAAAAAGGCTTTATGCCCTTTCCTCTTTATACATTTTGTCTTTGGCTTCAATTCCCATCAGAGAGAGCCCTGTTTTGAGGCTGAGTGCAACCATATGGAGGACCTTGAGGTATTTTGCTTCATGCTCATCCCCGATGATCTTCTTGTCATAGTAGAACTTGTGCAGTGACGCTGCAAGTGATTTGAGATACTCCGGCAGTTTTTGAATGCCACGGGAGTGGAAAGCATCGTCTATCACTTCAGGAAGCAGCAGGGCATCAAAAAGCAGATCGTTCGCCGCATTGTCTATGCCGTACAGATCGGAGGCAAGCACCTCTTCGAAGCTTTTTTCACTCTTTGAGAGCAGCGTTTTGATACGTGCATGGGCATACTGTATGTAGTAGATCGGATTGGAGCTGTCTTGCTTCTTGAGCTCCTCGACATCAAACTCAAGTGCTATGTCGCTGCGCTTGGATGCAAAGATATAGCGAAGCGCATCACTCCCTATCTCCTGCGTAATATCACTGAGTAGTATAACATTGCCCGCGCGTTTGCTCATCTTGTATGGCTGTCCGTCTTTAAGGAGGCTGACCATCTGTGACAGCAGGACTTCGAGTTTGCTGCTGTCATACCCAAGGAACTCTATGGCTGCTTTGACACGCGCGATATAACCGTGATGGTCTGCACCCCAGATGTTGATATAGTGGTCGTATCCACGCTCGAACTTCTCGTTGTGGTAGATGATATCACCGGCAAGATAGGTCGGTCTGCCATCTTCTCGAACGACGACCCTGTCGGAGTCATCCCCTTTTTTCGAAGAAGCGAGATAGATCTTGCCATCTTTCTCATACAAACCCTCTCCGAGCTTTTTCATCACCTCGTCCCACTTTTCATACAAAGAGGCTTCGCTGACAAAGGTATCGAAGTGGATGTTGATATCTTCAAGGTCTTTGACGATGATCTCCATCACCTTGTCTTTTGCCCAGAGTGCAAGCTCTTTTTGACGGGACTCGTCTTTGAATACTTCTGCACCGAAAAGTTGCATAGCCTCTTTTGCAAGTTCTGTAAGATACTCACCCCTATAGTAACTCTCCGGGTACTCCACCTCTTCTCCAAGCAGAGCGCTTCTGCCTTCGAGCTGAATTGAGAGACCAAGCAGATCGATCTGGTTACCGGCATCGTTGACATAATACTCCGCCGTTATCTCATAACCAAGATGTCGCCCGAGACGCAGAAGTGTATCGCCATAGACTGCACCCCGAGCATGTCCTATGTGCAAAGGGCCTGTCGGGTTGGCACTGACAAACTCAAGCAGTATCTTGCCTTTGTGCTCGCCTTTGGCAAACTCCGAAGGGTTTTCAAGTGCCCATGTAGCATACTCGTTAAGAAACTTTTCACTAAGACGAAAGTTGAGATAGCCTTTGATCGATTCGACCTGAGAGAACATCTCCTCATCTTCAAAGCCCGAAGCGAGTTCATCTGCAATGATCATCGGTGATTTGCGCAGCTCTTTGGCAAGCAAAAAGGCTATCGGAGTCGCAAAGTGACCAAAAGAGCGGTCCTTTGGCTTCTCAAGTACGACATCGCGCTCGAGTTTTTGCTGTAGAAGTTGACTTACTTTTTGTTTCAAGGCTTACGCTTGTGTAGTGTTTTTTGGAGTTTCGCTGTTTGCAGCTGTCGCATCACTTTGCTGCACTTTCGGTGTTTCGTTCTGAGCTATCTCGTCCGGAGTCGTATCTTTCATCTCCTCTTTGAAGTTCTTGATCCCTTTTCCTATCCCCTTGGCAAGATCAGGTATCTTTTTCGCACCGAAAAGAAGTACGATAATCCCAAAAATCAGTAACAGTTCAGTTCCAGAAGGCATTCCCATTGTCTATCCTTGTAATTTGATTGTGAAAGTATAGCTCTAAATTGCTGTAGCTTCACTTATTTGACGTTATTCGTCATATTTATATCATAATTTCTTAAATATTTTCCCACTTGTTGACAAACTCATTGATCTCTTCGGTAGGAAGTTTCATCCGCGCGACTTTTGCTATGAGCTTGAGCTGTTCGGCTGCATGGTCGAGATCATCGTTTACGAGCAAATAGTCGTATTCGCTTACTCTTTGAATTTCCCGCTTTGCGTTTTCGATCCGTTTTTCTATAATTTCACAAGAGTCCGTTCCTCGCGCTTCAAGACGACGCCTGAGTTCACTCAGACTTGGAGGCGTAATAAAAACGGAAGTCGTGATATCTCCCAGGCGGCTATTGACAGAAACATTCCCCTGCACATCGATGTCAAAAATGACAAGTTTCCCTCCGGCAAGTGCTTCCTTGACCGGACCTAAAGAGGTACCGTAATAGTTGCCATGAACAACTGCATACTCCAGGAACTCATCACGCTCTATTCCCGCTTTAAATTCCTCTTCGTCCACAAAGTGATAATCCACCCCATCTTTCTCACCTGCACGCATAGGACGTGTCGTCGTAGAAATGGAAAAATAACAATCCCCTATATCATCAATAATCTTGGATATCAACGAACTTTTCCCTGCACCGCTTGGCCCCGATAGAACCAAAACCGCTCCTCTTTTAATTAGCACTACTCATCACCTATCGTTATATTTATCGTTATCTTTTTGCCATCGAGTGACGCGGCTATATCCGCATCACTGAGCACTTCAAGAAGCTTTTTCAACACTTCTACACTCCCTTTTTCGGCTGCTTTGTCTCTCTTGTTCGATGTCGGTTCGGGAAGTTCTTGCAAAGCCTCTTGAGTCCTTTTCTCCTCTTCTATCTCTTCTTGCTCATTTTGATATTTTTTGGAGCTGTCCTCATCCGCCATCTCTTCACCAAGGGCCTCTTTCAAGCTTTTCTCATCGAGAAGATTGAGATCATCAAGAAAGCCGCTCTCAAGTTCACCCTCAAGCTCTTGAGGCGACATATTTGCTTCCGCCGCCTCTATCTCTTTCTCGATTTCCTCCACACTCGATACTCCTTCGACACTCTTTGTCTCATAGGCAGCCTTCTTCTCCTCTTCCATCCTATTTTGTCGCTCTTGAATTTCTTCGCTCAACTCCGTTGGAGTCTCCTCTTTATCCTCTGCTTCTTTGTTTGACTCTTCCTCTAAAAGTTTTTCCAGATTCTCATCATCAAACTCGTCATTGTCATTAAATTCCAAACCACTTTTCTCTAACAATGTTTCGACGTCTTCCTCAGTTACGATTTCATCTTGAGATATGCTCTCTTTCGAGAGATCGGCATTTTTTTCATCCTCCATCTCCTCTTTCTCTTCGCTCCAAGTGTCTGAATCGGCTGCTTCGTCAATTTCCGGTTCATCTTCGAGCTCATCAAGCAGCACATCGAGTTCAACATCGTCATCTTCCTTCATCTTGTCCTCTTCCATATCCGATGCCGTTTCCGTCTCACTTTCTCGCAACTCTTGCTCTTCGTTGGAAACACTCTTCATAGGTAGTCCGACTGAATCTCCAGCCTCGATTTCGAAATGTTCATCATCGGACAAATCATCGTCAAAGGAAACATTTTCCTCCTCTTTGAGAAGATCTTGCACCTCCTTGAGTTCCTCTTCATCGAGGATGCCTCCATCTTCAGCGATCTCTTCATCAATAGAAATACTTTCATCACTCGGCAGCTCTTCAAGCATATCCAGCTCATCTTCAAGATTCAAGTCTTCACCGAGATCAAACTCAGTTAAATCATCCGGAAGAATCTCTTCAAACTCATCTGGATGTTCCTTTTCTCCCTCAAGCAGATCATCCGTTTCCTCTATCTCGTCCTCTTCTTTCAGCACTGCACTCTCATTGACGATACTTTTCCTTATCTTCGTAAGTATATCCACCAAATCCGTCGGTAAAAAAGGCTTCGTCAAACTTTCATCAAACTCTTTTGGTGTTTCTGTCTCTTTCGAACGGATAAAAAGCATCTTTTTGCATTCTACTTTGCTTTGCAGTCTCTGTATGTCTTCCGGTATATACAGGTTGTCATCAACAATAAGCAGATCGTACGAAGCACCCTCCTGTACATTTTCGACGGAAGCTACCGCTTCAACTTCATCTTCAAGTTTTTGAGCACTGAGTGTTACAAGCTTGGTTACGACAGGATTGTCATTGAGCAGGAGTATTTTCATATAATTTCCCTTTTGGAGAAGTGCATAGAGATGTTATTGTATCAAAAAAATAGTTCCAAAGCATTGAAAGCACTTACAACTTCTTCTTTTAACAGTATCATGATAGAAGCAAGTGTAGCGATAAGCACAACGAATGAAACCGCAATTTTAATAGGAAAACCGATAACAAGAAGGTTGAACTGGGGCATTGTCTTCATTAGCATTCCAAAAATAAGGTCTGCTAACAGTGAAAGTGCAATGATGGGAAAAGCGATCAAAAAACCGACCAAAAACATATGTCCGGCAGCATGCAGTGTATAGCGGATTATATGAGCCGTCATCAAAAAACCGCCAAGAGGTATATGATGCAGCGATTTATCTATATAGAGAATAAGCCAATGATGCAAATTGAGCGAAAAAAGCACCATCAATGCAAGCAGAGAGAGAAACTGTGAAACGATCGGCATTGATACGCCGTTTTGCGGATCAATCGCCGTCGCCATCGAAAAACCCATCATGAAACTGATAATGCCACCTGCAAACGTAATGACATTGTAAGCGATTTGAAGCGCCAGTCCAATTACAAGTCCAAAGAGAAGCTCGCTCAAAACAGCCAAAACAATCGAAGGGATCGTAACGGGGATACTAAGCGGCGGTACGCTATCAAAAAAAATAACACTGAAAAAAAAGGCCATTGCAACTTTGAGCTTCATCGGTATCGTTGTATGTGAAAAGATGGGTGCTGTCATAAACAGCCCGCCAAAACGAAAAAAAAGCAACATAAAAGCTATCACGTTTCCACTTTGTAAAAAAGAGACAAACGAAAGCATCTATGAAACCTTCAAAAGCTTCTTGTCCTGCAACTTATACACATGCTCGCATCGGTGTGCAAGCTCTCCATCGTGCGTAACGAGTATCATTCCGGCATCATGCTTCTCGATATACTCAAAAAAAAGATCCATCACAACATGTGCTGTCTCTTTGTCAAGGTTGCCTGTCGGCTCATCTGCAAAGACAATGCGCGGTTTTTTTGTCAATACGCGTGCAATGGAAACTCTTTGCTGCTGTCCTCCAGAAAGCTCGGTTACCTTTTGAAAGATACACTCTTTTATATCGAGTTTTTCAAGCAGATCATCATCAATCGGCTCTTTCGCCAAAAGGGATGCTACTTCAAGATTTTCATACGCGCTGAATCCCTTGAAAAGATAATGCGACTGAAAGACGATCCCGAGATCTTTGCGTCTAATCTGTGTAAGTTTTTTTGGCCTCATTCGTGTTACATCTTCACCAAAAAGTTTTACACTGCCCTTGTCTGGGTGCAAAAGCGTTGAGAAGATATTAAGCAGTGTAGACTTGCCGCTGCCGCTTTTTCCGATAATGGCAACACTCTCTTTGCTATCTAAATCAAGTGAGACATCTTCAAATAGCTGATAGTCGTAATGGTGCGCGATGTTCCTGGCTTGGAGTAATTTCATAAAGGAGATTATAGTGTAAAAAGATTAAAAAAAGGGTAGGAGCCGCAGCTCCCAAAAATATAGTGAATAAAAAAAACGGCTTACGCACCCATCTGTGCTGCTACTTCCGCTGCGAAATCATCCTCTTTCTTCTCGATACCTTCGCCAACTTCAACGCGAACGAACTCGACTAGCTCGACATCGCCGCCAAGCTTTTTGGCTTCCTCTTCGACAGCTTCTGCTACTGTAAGCTTGTCGTTTAGAACGAACTGCTGGTTAAGCAATGCAAGCTCTTGATCAAGAGTCGTGTTGTCAAGAATGTATCTTGCAAGCTTACCAGGGATGATCTTATCAAGGATTTTCTCAGGCTTGCCTTCTGCAAGAAGTTCTTCTTTGATCTTTTTCTCAGCTTCTGCAAGGACTTCCTCAGTGAGCTGCAGTCTTGAAACGAACTCAGGAACGTTGATAAGCGGCTTACCAAGACGAGATCTCTCTTCGTTCTCTTTTTTGATCGCTTCGATGCGCCCTTTTGTCTCGCTTTCGACAAACTCAGGTGTGAAGTCGGTATAAGCAAGAACCTGTGGCTTCATCGCACTTGCGTGCATAGCAACGTTTTTGAGGAATGGTTTAATCTTTTCTGCCACTTCAGCGCTGTCACATCGTGCTTTGACAAGCACGGCGATTCGATTGTTGGAGTGGATATAACCGTTGATAGCCTCTTTTTCATCATCGGCTTTCATGATAAAGAAACGTCTTAGTTCAATTTTCTCTCCGATTTTTGCAACCGCTTCGATGAACTCCTGTCCGAAATCGCTGTTCATAACCTCTTCGACACTTGCCGGTTCGTTTTCAAAAATATAATCAACCGTCTTTTTCACAAGATTTTGGAACGCATCGTTTTTGGCAACGAAGTCAGTCTCTGAGTTGATTTCAACAATGACACCTTTTGTGTCTTCGAGTCTGAATCCTACAAGACCTTCAGCTGCGACTCTGTCCGCTTTTTTCGCAGCTTTTGCCATACCGCGCTCTTTCAGCCATGTTTTGGCTTTTTCCATATCTCCGTCGCTCTCTACGAGCGCTTTTTTACAGTCCATCATAGGAGCGTCAGTTGCTTGTCTAAGCTCCTTGACCATTGCCGCTGTTACTGCTGCCATTTACGCCTCCTTGGTAGTTGTTTCTGCTGCTGCAGGTGCTTCGCTGTCTGCTGCCTCTTCGTTTGCAGCTTCTTCTGCACCTTCGCTCATCTCTTCTTCTGTTACGTCACCGCCGTCACGAAGCGCTTTTCCTTCGTTGATAGCCGCAGCGATCTCTTTACAGAAGAGCTGGATACTTCTGATCGCATCGTCGTTACCAGGGATCGGATAGTCGATAAGATCAGGATCGCAGTTTGTATCAAGTGGCGCAATAACAGGAATACCGAGACGTCTTGCCTCAAGAACCGCCGTGTTCTCACGAGCCGCATCGATAACGAAAAGCATATCAGGAAGCTCTTTCATCTCTTTGATACCGCCGAAATAGCTCTCAAGCTTCTCTTTCTTTCTAAGAAGCATAAGTGCCTCTTTTTTGGTCAGAAGGTTAATCTGAC
>JALUFE010000103.1 GCA_027052175.1 Helicobacteraceae bacterium
AATTTAGCGTAATTTTATGAAAAAAAATTCAAGGAGTAACAGTATGAAAGAGCATATGTTTGCAGCCCTGCTCGAAGATGAGGGTGATGTATTTGGCGGTACGCCGAAATCGAAGTTTATGGATGTAGTGTTCAATGCCAACAACGACATTGTAAGAGGGGAGCTTGAGAAACTCGTTTATAAAATGGCAGCGATGGAAGTGGCACTCGAAAAAGCGGGTGTCGATGTGGAGAGTGCCATTAAAGAGGCACAATTCAACGAAGGCAGTGAAGTGGAAAACGTTGCAAAGAGTATCTTTATTGAGGCTATGGGAGACATCCTTTCTCAGAGTGAGTAAACGTGCAAAAATTTTTTCTTTTTTTTGTTTTGTGTGCTACTCTTTTAGCCAACGAATTGATAAAAGTGAAGCAGTATCATCTCAAAAAAGATGAGACAAAGAAAATTTTAGTAAAATATGGTTCATCGGAAAAACTTTTGACATTCCGATGGACACTGTACAAAAACGATGCACTTGTGGTTTTTAGTTCATATGACCAGATCGTCTCTCAGCATCTGCTTTACAAGAACCATTTGAACCAGGTACTTAAAGTGGAACTGATAGCCAGAGGTGCACACGAATATGTCGAGCCTTATTTGTTGATTAAGTTCGATGATTTCGATTTTGTCAAGCGCGAAGCGAAAATGTCGCTGTGGTTGTACGATAAAAGGCATGAAGTTTATTTGAAATATCTTGAACAAGAGTAAGAGAGGTTGGATGGAAGAAGTAGAAAAACAGTTGAATAGACTTATCAAAGAGGTTGGATATAAAAAAGCGGAAGAGCTATTTGCCAAACTCAATGGAGGGAAGCGTCTTCGAGCGAAGTTGATACTCAAAATAGCCGGAGAGAATGAAAAATCCGCACTTCTTGCAGCGATAGTCGAGATGATCCATGCCGCGAGTCTGCTGCATGACGACGTTATCGATGATGCGATGCTGCGCCGCGGGCAGGCAAGTGTCAATGCGACAGAAGGCAGCAAAACAGCCGTTATGCTTGGGGATATCCTCTACTCGAAGGCTTTTGGAGAGCTTGTCGGATTCGGTGAAGAGATAGCCAAGACGATCGCATCTTCCGTTACGGCTCTCTCAGTCGGTGAGATGATGGATGTCGAGATGGCTAAAAGTTTCAATGCCAATGAAAAAAAATATCTTAAAATGTTGTATCTCAAAACAGCTACACTTATAGAAGCTGCAGCGGCGAGTGCGGCACTGCTTGCGGGAAAAGAGAAACACAAATACGCCGTTTACGGAAAAAATCTCGGACTTTCTTTCCAGATTATTGACGATATATTAGATATAATTGCAGATGAGAAAACGCTGGGTAAGCCCGCAATGAATGATTATACGGAAGGGAAAGTAACGCTGCCGTATATCTATCTTTTCGATTCACTCGACGATGAAGGGAAAGAGAGGTTGATTTCGCTTCATGCCAAAAAGCTGAATGATGAGGATGTGAAATGGATCCGCTCGCAGATGCAAAAACACCACTCTATCGAAAAAGCGTATGCACTGGCCAAAAGACTCTCTGAAGAGGCGAAAGAAGCCGTAAAGGAAGAGAGTGAACTCGCTGCGATTCTCGATAAAATGATACAAAGAAGTCACTGATGCATTATCTGATAGTTAGTTTTTCCTATAAGCATGCAAACCTTGAAGTACGTGAGAAACTCAGTTATACCGATGATGATAAACAAATTTGTCTGGAAAAGCTGCTGCAGTCTCCAAATGTGAATGAAGCGATACTGCTTAATACTTGTAACAGAACAGAATTCATTACAAGCTGTTCCGATATAGAAGAAGCTAAGAATCATATATTTACGATGCTTGAGCTCAAATCGGGTCTTTCAAGAGAAGAACTGATGCAGCACTCCGACATATTCGATGATTCGACGGCTATTCATCATCTCTTCTCGGTTGCAAGCTCGATCGATTCAATGGTCGTGGGTGAGACACAGATAGCGGGGCAGCTTAAAGATGCCTTTCGGTTTTCTCATGAGCGGGGATTTGGCGGCAAGAAACTTTCACGTGCAATGAGTCATGCTTTCAAATGTGCAGCTAAAGTCCGTAATGCAACGGATATCTCCTCAAAACCGGTTTCTATAGCGTCGGTTGCGTTGGCGGCAATGAAAGAGAATGTTCCCTTGGACGGCAAACGAGCGCTCGTCATCGGTGTGGGAGAGATGAGCGAGATAGCTGCAAAGCATTTGGTGTCGGAAGGGATCGAAACTTTCATTACCAACAGAACACATCAAAAAGCGGAAATTTTAGCCAACGAGTGCGGAGCGGAAGTGTATCATTACGGTGGTTTGGACAAAGCGGTCAACGAGTTCGATATCATCTTCACGGCAACCGGCTCTCCTGTACCAATAATAACAGAGGAGATGGTAGAAGAACGCGACTTTCCTCGTTTTTGGTTTGACCTTGCCATCCCGCGCGATATCGAAACGCCTAAAGTTGACAATATTTCATTGTACGTTATAGATGATTTGCAAAAGACTGTTGAAGCAAACATCGCAGAGCGTAAACAGTATGTAAGGCAGGCGCAGGCAATTATCGGGCGTAGTGTGGTGGAGTTTTTCGAGTGGCTTGATGCGCTCAATGTCGAACCGATTATCAAAGAGATATATCTCAAGGCTTATGAAGCTGCCAAAACGGAAGCTGCACGTGTTATCAAGAAAGGTTTCATCCCAAAAGAGTTTGAAAAAGAGGTACAAAAAACCGCAGAACAGGCACTCAAGCGTTTCTTGCACGATATGACCAAAAAGATGCGCCAAGCCAGCCATGAAGCAAAAAGCGATACTATGACGGGTGCATTGCAGTATATCGTCAATGAAGAGCATGATAATATTCCAGACAAATACAAACACTATTTAAAAAAGGACTAACGAGTGAGAAGAAGCAAAGCTTTTATCCCGACATCCAAAGAAGCGCCAAACGATGCGACATTGCCAAGTCATATTTTTTTAACACGAGCAGGATTTATCCAGCAGGTTGCAGCGGGACTTTACAACTATCTTCCTCTTGCCAAACGGGTTATTCGAAAGATAGAGAATATCATCAACGAAGAGATGGCTGCCATCGGGGCACAGGAAGTAGAGCTCAGCTTCGTCACTCCCGCAGAGCTTTGGGCAGAGAGCGGACGTATCGAGAAGTTCGGAAAGGAACTGCTACGTTTTAAAGATCGAAAAGAGAACCTTTTCGTCCTTGGGCCTACGCATGAGGAGATGATGGTGAACATGGTGCGTAACCGAGTGACAAGCTACAAACAGCTGCCGTTGCATCTCTACCAGATAAAGACGAAGTTTCGCGATGAGGCACGACCGCGATTTGGTCTGATGCGTGGGCGCGAGTTCATCATGAAAGATGGATACAGTTTCCACGCAGATTACGATGATATGAGCCGTGAGTTCGATGCGGTCGAAGCGGCGTACAAACGCATACTCGAACGACTTGGACTTGAGTTTCGCATCGTCGAAGCCGACAGTGGAGCCATAGGCGGCAGCGGCTCGAAGGAATTGATGGTCCTGGCTGACAGCGGTGAGGATACGATAGCGGTCTGCAGCGAGTGCGAGTATGGAGCCAACATCGAAGCGGCAAAAAGAGCGGGGCGCTCGCATATCCCCCAAGCGCCCGAGGAAGCGGACTTCGCGAAGTTCTACACTCCAAATGTCAAGACGATCGAGGAGCTTGCGGCGTTTTTCAAAGTCGATCCCTACTATACGGTCAAGTGTGTGGCCAAGAAGTGCATCTATGAAGATGATGAAGAGATCGTGCTATTCTTCCTTCGTGGATGTGACAATCTCCAGGAGGTCAAAGCCGTCAATGCCACAGATGCACTCGATATCGTCGATGTGAGCGAAGAGGAACTTGAAGCCATCGGTCTTGTCCCCGGCTTCATAGGACCGCTCGATCAGGATAAAGCCAAACACGTCATTGATGAGGATCTAAGAGAAGCTACGAGAATGATCTGTGGCGCAAATGAGAAAGATTATCACTTCGTCAATGTGGATATGAGCATCCTCAAAGATGTCGCCTACTATGCAGATATAGCCGAGGTCAATGAAGGCGACATTTGTCCAGTTTGTCAAAAAGGGCATCTTTCTTTTACCAAGGGTATTGAAGTGGGGCATATCTTCAAGCTTGGAACGGTTTACTCCGAAGCTTTGAAAGCGGAGTTCCTCGATGAGAATGGAAAGTCCAAGCCTTTTGTAATGGGAACATACGGAATGGGTGTGAGTCGTCTTGTGGCCGCCGTCATCGAGCAGCACCACGATGAAAACGGCTGTATCTGGACCAAGACAACGGCGCCTTATCTTATCAATGTGATGATATCGAACATCAAAGATGAAGAGCAAAACGCTTTTGGCGAGGAGATCTATGAGAAGCTGCAAAAGGCCGGTGTCGAAGTGATGCTCGATGATCGAAAAGAGCGCTTCGGTTTCAAGATGAAAGATGCCGAACTAATAGGATTTCCATATACTTTGATCGTAGGCAAAGAGCTTGCAAACGGCAATGTGCAGATTTATGAAAGAGCATCGAAAGAGAAGACCACGGTCGCTAAAGAAGAAGCGTTCGACAAACTTATGGAAATGATAAAGTGATGCTCTATTTTTTACTCTATCTTTTTTTGGAGACTATCGTGTCAGTCGAGATCGCCTCGGCGATAGGCGGCCTGGCCACTTTTTTCGAGATACTCCTTACCGCTTTTATAGGGATAGCGATTTTGGCAAACTTCAGAAACACGTTTATGGAAAATCTGATGGCGGTCTCCTATGCTCGCATTGATCTTCAAGAGTTTCAGCGACTCAATCTTTTTACCGTCATCGGTGCTATATTACTGATTCTTCCGGGGTTTTTGACGGATATTATAGGTATTTTGCTACAGTTTAGTGCTTTTACTTCTATGCTTGTTAATCGATATGGAGTAAAATCGAAAAAAGAAAAGTTTGAAGAAACATTTTACAAGGAGGGTGACGATGATGTCATCGATGTCGAAATTATTGAAAAAAACAATACTATTAAGTAGTCTTTGTGGTGTAGGTGCTTTTGCTGCTGATAAAACTACTTTGGTTGAGGAATATCTAACAAATCAGCTGCAAAACAATCCGGCCGTCAAAGAGGGAAAAGCTAAAGTGATAGACGACAAACCGCTCAAGCAGATTCCGGGGTGGGATGCCTATATCATTGATATCGATGTCACGCTGAAACACGCTAATAAGCATATCCATCAAAAAAACATCTTTTTTGGGAATGGCAGATACCTCACTGCGGATTTCACCGATATGCGTACAGGTGATTCTCTCAAAAGCAAAATCAAGCCCAAGTTCGATCATAGTTACTACACACCTGAGCATTTGATTTCCGGAACACCGGAGTCCAAGTATAAAGTAGCGCTTTTCTCCGATCCTCTGTGTCCATTCTGCAGACGCTATGTTCCCGGCGCACTTAAAGACATGATGAAAGATCCGAAAAAGTATGCTGTTTATTACTATCATCTTCCGCTTCCGAGGATTCACCCGGCATCGGTGATACTTGTCAAAGCGATGATAGCTGCCGAGCTGAAAGGGTACAAGCCCGATATTATGAAGCTCTATACGCTTATACAACCGGATAATCCAAAAGGGGCAAATTATGTCGCGTACAGGGAACACAATGCAAAAAAAATACTCAAAGTGTTCAATAAAGTGATGGGAACAAATCTCACTTTGAAAGATTTGGAATCTCCTGAAGTACAAAAACGTATGAAAGAGGATGAACAAATTGCCATGGATTTGATGGTAGGGGGAACGCCGACTGTCTATTTTAACGATGAATACGACAAAACGAAGCATCGATACAAAAGTGCGAAATAATGAGAAAGATAATAATAGCGACAAGAAACTCCCAGCTTGCGCTGTGGCAGGCCTATCATATAAAAGAGCGCATAGAAAAAAGTTTTCCCGATGTAGCGGTGAGTCTCAATGAGATTGTCAGCCGTGGTGATAAGGTGCTTGATAAACCTCTCGCACTCATAGGTGGGAAAGGACACTTTACCAAAGAACTCGAAGAAGCGATGCTCCGCGGGGAAGCGAACCTCGCCGTCCACAGTCTTAAAGATGTCCCTACTTTCATTCCTGACGGTCTCGAACTTGCAGCTATTACCAAGCGTCAGGATCAAAGTGATGTGTTTCTGTCGCATAAATACGTTTCATTACAGGAACTCCCACAGGGAGCGGTAGTAGGAACGACGAGTCTGAGACGCCGTATGCAGCTTTTGCAGGTACGACCGGATCTGAAGCTCAAAGATTTGAGGGGGAATGTCAATACACGTTTAAGAAAGCTGAAAGAGGGACAGTATGATGCGATCATTCTCGCTTACATCGGCCTATCCCGACTGGATCTTCTTAAAAATATCCCTTTTGTGCAGAAGCTGCCGCTTGAGATGATGATACCACCAATGGGACAGGCGGCACTGGGGATCGAGATCGTTGCAGAGGATGCGTTGGCAAGAGAAGTCGCAGTAAGCCTGAATGATGCGATGACGCAGCTTTGTACAGAGATAGAGCGTGATTTCATAGCAGCAATTGGAGCAGGATGCTCTGCACCCGTTGCATGCAATGCATACGAAGAGAATGGTGAAATTATCTTTCGTGTCATGCTTGGATTGCCAGATGGCAGCCGCGTGATGCAGGAGCAGATGAGTGCTATGCGTGATGAAGCTAAAGATCTGGGAAAAAATATGGCGGAATTTATGATAGCAAAAGGCGCACTTGAACTGCTGGAGGAGGCAGAAGAGTGTGCCTTTAAAGAGGAGAGGCCGGAGAGAATATGAATCTGAAAAAAGCGATAGATTTACTTCAAAAAAATGACGAACTTCAAATCATCGACGAGGAACTCGATATCTATCTTGAAATTCCTCATCTTGCCTATGCCGAAGTAAAAAAAGAAAATGGCGGCAAAGCGCTGCTTTTTACCAATGTCGTCGATGGCAAAAGCGGCAGAAAGTTTGAAGAAAACGTCTTGATGAACGCTTTTGGCTCTTACAGGCGATGTGAGCTGCTTTTTGGCCGAAGTATCGAGAGCGTGGCGGAGGAGATAGAAAAACTGCTGCATCTTAAACCGCCGGCCGGTTTTATGGAAAAAATTTCGATGGCGAAGGAACTTTTCTCTCTTAAAGATATCTTTCCAAAACGACTGAAAGGGAAGGGAGAATGTCAGGTAGAGGTCTTTAAAGACGAAGATGTTAACCTTTATGACCTGCCGGTACTTACAACGTGGGAAGAGGATGGAGGTCCTTTTATCACGATGGGGCAGGTCTATACCCAGAGTCTCGATGGTGAGATGGTCAATCTTGGGATGTACCGTCTGCAGGTTTACGACAAAAATCATCTTGGGATGCACTGGCAGATACACAAGGACTCCTCTCACTTTTTCGATCAGTATCAAAAGGCGGGCAAGAAGATGCCTGTCTCCATCGCCATAGGTGGTGATCCGCTCTATACATGGTGTGCGACTGCGCCACTTCCATATGGAGTAAATGAGCTTTTGATGTATGGACTTATCAAAAAGGAGCCGGCGCAGCTTGTGCAGTCTCTTACAACTCCATTGTATGTCCCAAAAGATGTCGATTATGTCATAGAGGGGTGGGTCGATCCCGAAAAGTTCGAGATAGAGGGACCTTTTGGGGACCATACAGGATATTATACACTGAAAGAACCCTATCCGGTTTTGGATGTCACTTGTATCACCCGGCGAAAAGATCCGACCTATCTTGCAACTGTTGTCGGAAAACCGCCTTTGGAAGATAAGTATATGGGTTGGGCGACGGAGCGGATTTTCCTGCCGTTGCTAAAGACTACCGCCCCTGATCTTATTGACTACCATATGCCCGAAGCGGGTGCGTTTCACAACCTGATTTTGGCAAAAATGCAGCCGCTGTACAAAGGACATGCCAAGCAGTTCATGCATGCTTTTTGGGGAGCGGGACAGATGAGCTTTGTCAAACATGCTATCTTTCTTGATGAAAAGGCACCTAAACTTGATAACTATGAGTCGGTGGCTCTCTATATGCTCGATCGTCTCTCCCCAAAATCACTTTTTATCAGCGAAGGTATTCTCGACGCACTCGATCACTCTTCTCCAGAGCCGCTTGTCGGCGGGAAACTCGGTATCGATGTGACTTCAGAACAGACGCTGGTAGAGAAGCCTGTTCTGCTTGAAAGTGATGAACTGTTTGCAAAAGTAAAGGAGCTCATTCCTGAAGCAGTCGCACTCAATCAGTTTATGCGGATGACGAGAAATCCTGTTACCGTTATAGCGGTAGAGAAACAAAAAAATCTCAAAGAGTGTTTCGAGGCACTCGTGCCGTTGAGCATGCACCTGCGTGTCGTTGTTTTTGTAGACAGTGAAAAGAACGATATATTCAATCCTTACATGCTTATCTGGCGTGTTGCAAACAATATTGATGCTCAGCGCGACGTTTTTGTTTCGGGGTTGATGATCGGTCTTGATGGAACGAATAAAAACGAACTTGACGGCTATACGAGAGAGTGGCCGGGAGATGTCGAATGCACCCCGAGTGTAATTGAGAAGCTGAAAGCCAAAGGTGTATGG
>JALUFE010000104.1 GCA_027052175.1 Helicobacteraceae bacterium
CAGCCATATCCACCCACTCAAACTGCTTTCCACTTTGACTTTTGCCGCTAAGTAGATCGCCACTGTTGCGGTATCTTAGATCCATCTGGGCGATGTCAAATCCACTTGTGGTATTGCAGAACTCCTCAAGGCGTTTGGAGCTTTTTTGGTTGGTGTAGAGGAAGCAGTAGCCTTTTAGCCCTGTTCGGCTGACGCGTCCTCGCAGCTGATGGAGTGTGGAAAGGCCAAGACGCTCCGCGCCGACTATGACGACTGTGGAGAGGCGTGGGAGAGAGATGCCTACTTCCACGACAGTTGTGGCTATAAGGATGGAGCCTTGCTCTCGAAACTCCAACAGTACCTCCTCTTTTTCTTTGTCTTTGCCGTGCGTGACATAGACTCCTTCGAACTTTTTCTTCCACCACGCACGAGCCTCTTCAATACTTTGATACTCTATGACTTCACTCTCTTCGACCAGCGGATAGATGATGAGAGTCTGGTTGCCTTTTGCCTTTTCGAGTTTTATATGCTCTAGTAGCTCTTTGAAGTGTTCCTTGTGGATGACACGGCTGGTGATGTCTTTTTTGAAGGGTGTGGAGGTGATAAGGCTGACGTCGATGTGTGCGGACTCTATCATCGCCTGAGTGCGCGGGATCGGGGTGGCGGAGAACTGCAGGAAGTGTGGCTTCTTTGCTCCTTGTTGGAGCAGTTTGGTTAGAGCGGCTCTTTGGGCGGTGCCAAATCGGTGTTGCTCATCGACCATTAGGAGCGTGGCCTGCGGCAGTTTGCGATAGAGCAGGGCATGTGTGCCGATGATGAAGTCGTATGAACTGAGATCCTCTTTTTTGCTTTTATTGGTAACGAGGGTGCTCTTGAGCGTGGGAGCGAATTTTTTTGCCTCATCGAAGAGCTGTTGGGCAAGGATGGTTGTTGGTGCCATCAAGATGGAGCGGTTGGGAGAGTTCATCATCGCAGCGGCAAGGATGACCATCGTTTTACCACTGCCGACATCACCGACGATCATCCGTCTGGCGGCTATATCTTTTTGCAGGTTGTTTCGTATGTCATTGATCGCTTGAAGCTGCTCTTTTGTAAGTGTAAAGGGCAGAGAGGCGAACCACTCGGAGATATCGGATACTTTGGAAGACAGAGCTGGAAATGTAAGCTTCTTTTCTCGAAGCCGCTTCATATAGATAAAAAGTTCGGTGTACTTGAGGGCGTGGAGCTGCTCTTTGGAGAGCTCTGTTGGCAGCTCTTTTGGAAAGTGTAGTCCCAGCAGTGTGCGAGCAACATCTTCTCTAAGTCCTTCGGCAGTGAGTGCTTCAAGCGTGAGATGAGCAGCGACAAAGCGGCGCATCACATCATTTCGTAGCGCAGTTTTGTAGATGGGGGTGATGGCACCTACATTGGCTTCGCTGACGATTTTTGGCATAAGTATGGAGCAGTGTCCCGTCTTGCATTCTATCTGGCCGTAGAGATAGACTCTCTTGCTTACTGGAAACTGGTGAAGCATATAGGGTTTTGGGCGAAAGAGTACGCCCTGGATAGTGTGTCCAAGATTGTGTGCATAGAGTTCGAGTTGCAAGGAAGAGGGGGTTTTTCGGCTGCTGTTTATCGTGACATCGAGCAGCATTTTACTACTCGGCTTGAGCTGGGAGTGCAAACGGTAATCTTCGTACTGCTTTGGCAGCAGCAGTGCAAGTTCGCAAATGGAGTTGATATGGAGTTTAGAATATTTCTCTTGCATAAAAAGAGTGTAGCAAAAAGAGAAGAAGAAGCCAAAAAGTATGGCATTATGCCATACTATTTTCTATGCCATACTATTTTCTATGCCGTACAAAACTTTGGTAGAGTTCTGCAAAACCGACAGCACTGGCGTGTTCGACCTCTTTCATTTCTTCAAGCGCTTTTTGGTAGTGCCCCTCTATCCATTCATGCACTGCCTGTATAGCTTTTTGGTGGACGATGGCATGGTATCGCTGCATATCACTGATGGTTTTTGTATCATCCTTGATGAACTCTTTTCCTTCTGTGTCGAACCATCTGCCGAATCGACAGCTGTTCTCGTCGATCAAATTGCTTCTTTTATCGTTTATGAAAGTGTTATAAGCCTGGAGTTTGAAAAGAATGTGATCGAGTTTACCGTTGCCCACACCGATCTCGCCGGTAATGTTCTCGGTGATCTGTTTGATGCGTTCGGAGTTTTTGATGATGAAGTCGGCCTGTTCAAAGAAGGTGTTGAGTGTTTCGTGGATGCTCTCTGTCGAGTTTCTAAATATCTCTGCGGTGTCCTGGATCTCGCTGGAGTTCTGTTTGAGCTGGCCGATGCTGATCTCGACCTCCTGGGTGGCTTTTTGGGTACGCTCTGCAAGTTTTCGCACCTCATCGGCAACGACGGCAAAACCGCGTCCATGCTCACCCGCGCGTGCCGCTTCGATGGCTGCGTTGAGGGCGAGGAGGTTGGTTTGATCGGAGATGTCTTTGATAAGGTTGATGATCTCACCGATGTTGGTGACACTGTCGTTGAGGGTCTGTGCACCCGTATCGAGATTGCTGGCTTCTTGGGCGACTTGCTCGATGGAGCTCTCTATATTGCTGCGCTCAGCATTGATGTTGTCGATGCGTATCGCTGTCTTTTCATTGATTTCATTGGCTTCTTGTAGTAATTGGGCATTGGATTCGAGGATGTTCTGCGTAAACTTCACCCCATCTTCATACGAGTCCAAAAGCAGTTTGACAATTCCCTCTACGATATCCTTTTTTTCATCTTTTTTGATTGTCTCTGCGGTGTGAAGATCCTTTTGCAGGCGCTCCACTTCCTCTTTGAGAGACTCGTTCTCTTTCTCAAGTTCCGCAATGCGTCGTTCATACTGTGTGCAGTCGCTTCCAAACAATCCCATCTCTTTGCTCCTTCGTATTGATATATTGTGTTCGATTATATCAAAAAAAAGCTATTTTGTTACGATACTCCATGAAAGTTTTTCGATTTCTCTGTGTTTGTGTATAAATCGATTCAAATCTTCAAGCGGGAGTGTTTTGATCTTTTGCAGCTCCTCTTTTGAGTGGCCGAGTTTGAAACCTCTGTAGTACTCCATAAAGGCTCGGTGCAGTCTTTGGTTCATCGTTTCGTTGCGAAGCGGTTCGCTACCAAGCAAGAAGCGTTTGGTCTGCTCAAGTTCTTCTTGTGTGACGCCTTTTGCAACGAAGTCGTGGATCGTCGCTTTGGTGAGTTTTATCGCCTCTTTTTGGGATTCGAGCTTGGTTTGCATATAGCCGCTGAGGTAGCTGGATGATTTGTTGAAATGCACACGGGCATAGGCGGAGTAGGCAAGACCGTGTTTGACACGTATCGTCTCCATAAGCCTGCTGCCAAAACCGCCCGTACCGAGGATAAAGGTCGCCACGCGCGCTTTGTAGGTCTCTTCGTCGTTGTACTTGAGGTTGTAGGGAGAGCCGAAGTAGATGTATGCCTGCTTGGTTTCCTTTTTTGTCACAATCTCTTTTTCTTTGTCGCTGGCGGTATAGTAGCCAAGTGAGCCTTTTTCTCCTTCTGGCAGAACTTTCAAAAGCGACGCCACCTCTGTGGAGGCGTTTTTGTCGATATCGCCGCCGATGGCGACAATGGCGCGTGAGAGAACGAGATGGGTACTCAAAAATGTTTTGATATCATCAAGCGTGATCGCTTCGATACTCTTTTTTGTCCCTATAGCGGGATGTGCAAGCGGCGTACCCTCAAAGAGGATTTTTTTGAGATTTTTGTTTGCGATATAGTCGAAGTCATCCTTTTTGGCTTCAAGATCGCCGAGTGTTTTTGTCTTGACTTTGGCCAGTGTTTCCTCTGTCAGGTTTGGATCGACAAGCAGCTCTTTAAGACGCATAAAGGCTGTCTGCTCCTTCTCTTTGAGGTTGCTGAGTTCTATAACGAAGGTCTCCGTTCCCGCATGCGCGCTGAGGTGGATCGCATCGGCTGCAAGGAGTTCGGCGAACTTCGATGCACCGTGAGAGCGCGTGCCCTCGTTGAGCATGGATGCTGCAAGACGCGCAAGCCCCGGTTTGCCACCATCTTCGATGGAGCCGCTGACGGTAAAGATAAGCTGGAGGTTCAAAATCGGTAAACGTGCATCTGTCTCCGTTATCATCGGGATATCGCTGTTTTTTACATGAAGTGTTTGAAGTGTCGCTGCCATAAGTAGTTGTCCTGTAAGTAAGATGTAAAAAAATATTTTCATTAAAACTCCTGGATTTGGTCATTTGTCATTAGTCAATGGCGATTGGTCGTGAGCCCTTGGTTGCCAATCGCTAATGACCAATGACTAATATACCTCAAGCGTATTATACGCCGTATCACGGATAGCCGGAGTTTCCCCTATGTCGCGGATAAGGCGGATCATCTCCTCTTTTGCCATTCGAAAGCCCGCTCCAGCACTGCGGACGACATTCTCCTCCATCATCGTACTGCCAAGATCATTCGCACCAAACTTCAGTGCCATCTGGCCGATGTAAGGGCCCTGGGTGACCCAGGAGCTCTGTAAATTTCTGACGTTGTCAAGGTAGAGTCTGGCCACTGCCAAAAGGCGCAAGTAGCGGTTGGAGGAGGGTTTTGGAAGATCTGGGATAAGCTTGGCAAGCTCGGTGTTTTGCGACTGGAAGCTCCACATGATAAAAGCTCTAAAGCCGCCAGTTTCATCCTGCAGACTTCGGATCATATCGAAATGCTCGACGATGTCTTCGTCACTCTCGACTGTACCGTACATCATCGTCGCGGTACTCTTGATGCCAAGCTTGTGCGCTTTGCGGTGGATGTCCACCCAGACGTCGGAGTCGATCTTGCGCGGGGCGATGATGTCACGTACGCGATCACTCAGAATCTCCGCCCCCGCCCCCGGGATGGAGGCAAGCCCTTTGGCTTTGAGTCGGCGTAGCACCTCCTCCACACTGATACGTGAAACCTTGGCGATAAAGTCGATCTCGATGGAGCTAAAGCCGTGGATTGTAATCTGTGGATACTTCGTATGGATGTGCTCGACAAGATCCTCGTACCACTCTATCTTGAGCTTTGGATGCACGCCGCCTTGGAAGAGGATTTGCGTGCCGCCGATCTCAAGAAGCTCATCAATCTTCGCATCGATCTCATCAAATGTAAGCACATAGGCATCTTCGTCTTTTTCATGTCTGTAAAAGGCACAGAACTTACAGTCCACCCAGCAGATATTGGTGTAGTTGATGTTGCGGTCAACCACGAAAGTCGTGATCCCTTTTGGATGCAGCTCTTTTTTGCGCTGGCTTGCCATACGACCGAGCTCTTTGAGATCGGCGTTACGTATAAGATCGAGTGCGTCCTGTTTTGTCAGTCTTTTTTGCATTGTCCCGCTTTGTTGGTGATATTTTCAAGAACCTGGGTTACTTTGTTGAGGAGTTTGGCGTGTTTTTTGATGTTGTAGTGCTCTTTAAGGTAGTTGCCGTCTTTGTATGCCATCTTGGTCTGCCCGTTTTTATCATGATAAATGAGTACTTTCAGTGGCAGATCAAGACCGATACTTGGGTCTTCCCGCATCAAAAGTGTCCCCATCTTAGGCTTTCCAAAAATAATGGCGATGGAGGGATCAAGCTGCATACCGACACTTTTGGCATTGGCGGCATGATTGATCTTGGCAAAGATTTTGATGCCTTTGTGTTTGAGTATCTTTTGGAGTCTGTGAGCGGTCGTGTAGACATCACAGCCACTCTCTTTTATGACGATGCCGGCCTGGAGGCTTACCAGTCCAGCTATCAATAGCACAAGTAACTTTTTCACGCTTTTCTCCTTCGTTTATAGAGTAGAAATATAGCCAAAATGAGTAAAATCGGTAAGAGTACTTGTGTCCAAGCCGAGAGATTTAAGATTTTGTTCAGGATGGTGGAGTGCTCTTTTTTGTCCACTTGTACGCCTGCCATCTCGGCGATGTGCGTCATGGCCGAGACGGCGAGATTGCCCTCTGGGATGCTCTGGTGACAGCTCAGACAGACACCGCGGCGATCGAGTTTGCTTCGTTGTTCGTTACTAAGAGGGCCTGCAAGGTTCCAGTGGTTGTCCACTGTTTGCAGCGGTGTGCCGTTTTCATCCACGAAGCGACTCCAATCACAGCCGAAGTTCTCTATCTTTGGCTTTTGGGTAACGAACCTGCTTGGGATTATCTTGCCATCGGCTGTTTTGAGCCCGACATTCCAGTCGCTTTGCTGATCGCTCCAGAATTTCCCTTCGCCGATGCCGTATCCCATCGCCTTTGGATTGGCATGGCAGCTCTCACAGCTTCTTGCCTCTTTTTGGACGGTGTGGGAGTGTACGGCAGCCATCACGATGCCCGGAAGTTTGCGTTTGGAGTCTGGGTGCTTGTAGTCCGGCATCATATTGACATGATTTTGCTGCACGGCCTTGCCGTCTTTGCCGATAACGGTGATGACGACCTGACAGCCCGGCATCGCCGGAGAGATGCGCCCCTCGCCGTTTTGCACAAGCGGTGCATCTTCCCATCTGAGATAACTGCGTGTTTCGGTGACTTTACCGTCGATAAGGTGTTTTTTGAGTGTGCCCTGCATCACGGCGGTGGCACCATGGATGTCATGATCGTGTGCGGCAGCGAGCCAGTCCACACCTTTTTTGTCCTGACTGTAGTCGATCTTGACATGGCAGCCGTAGCACTGCGGCACCCATGTGTCGTGGCAGGTGTAGCACTCCATTCTGTCGTTGTGTGCGCTGATGGCATCCATCGCGACAAGCGCTTTTTTGGAGAGTTTCTCCTGCTTTTTAAGCAGTTTGAGCGGTTTTAAAGTCAGATCTTTGCCGCTTGCAAGATGGACTATGACTTTGTTGCCTTTTTTGACGACATTTTTGTAAGGATTGCCACGAGCGGTGATAAGATAGCCATCTTGTGGATCGTAGGTTGTTCCCTTTTTGAGATACTCCGGCAAAAATTTCGTCACGCCTCTTGGTTTGCCGCTTGCGGGCTTGGTGTCAAACTCGTCGCTGTATCCAAGAGGGAGTTCCCACGGGTAGCGTTTGGTCGTGCCGTGGCAGTCCTGACACTCGATCTCCACGGGTGCGAGTGTCGCTCCGCTTAAAAAGCCGTCTCCATGCAGATCGCGCGTCGTGTGGCAGTCCTGGCAGAGCATCCCTTTGCGGCGGTGGACGTCATCTTTGAGATGGATGTAGCGTTTGGTGTGGAGTTTTGGCTGTGCTTTGCCCGTTTCATCGAAGGTCGGGCTGTAGGCAGTCTCCATCATCCCCTCGTAGCTTACCCCGATGCGCTTTCCACGGTTGTGGCAGGTCGAGCAGGTTTTTGTCGGGATACCGGTGTAGGTGATGTTGCCGACATGAACCTGGGCGTTTCTGGAGGATTGGATTTCATGCACAAGCAGGTGTCCCGGCTCGTTTTTTGGGATGGTCGGATCATTTCCTTCATAAAAACCGCTGTTGCTGTAGGGAATGTGGCACGATGAACAGCCGATCCCTCGGTAATCCCCTCGCTTTTGTCGCCCTTTGCTACCTGTATGGCAGCGCAGACACTGGTTGCGTAGGTATGTGTAGGCGGCAAGTTCCGGATGTTTGGTTGCCTCTTCGGCAGTCGGGGCCGGAGGGATGGTTTTGTTGGCTTTTGGATAGACCTGCGGGTTGAGCTTGGCAAGACGCTCCATATACTTTTTGTAGATTTCGCTGCCAAGTCGTTTGTGGGGGTCATTAGGGTTTTTGGCGTTGTAGTTTGCCATATTGTGCTTGTAGCCTTCAAGTCCGCCAAAACTGTAGAGTGTACCGTGGATCTTGCCTTGTTCGGTCATCATCAGCGAGTTCATCTGGGTTGCGACCTGCTCGGCGTGACACATACCGCAGGTGTTTTGGTTGATCCAAGGGCTGCCGGGATCCGGGTAGAACTCTTTTGGTCCCGGGTGATTTAAAAAGTAAGCAAGTGTACCGCTGTGGGCGGCTTTTTTTGTGGTGGCTTTTGGGTTTCCTCCATGGCAAACGATACAGTCGTTGCCTTTTGCCCCTGCAAGGGCGGCTTTTTTGAGGATCGCTTTCATCATACCCGTTTGTGGTGCGCGTATGTGCTCTATGCCTTTGTGGCACGCAAGACAGCCGTTTTTTTCACTTCCAAAAAGAAGCGTTGTAAAAAGGAGGAAAAGAGTGAGGCGAAGCATCTTACTTTTTCTTCATATCTTTGGCAATGGCATCGAGTACGCCGTTGATAAACTTCGGAGACTGTTCGGCTGCAAAGCTTTTGCTTATTTCGACCGCTTCGTTGATGATAACGGCGGGATCGAGGTCGGTGAACATGATCTCATAGGCACCCAAGCGAAGTGTTGCACGCTCGATGCTCCCTAGCCGCTCGAAGTCCCACTCCTTGAGATGGGTTTTGATCGCTTCATCGACTTTATCGAGGTTCTCTATAACACCTTCGAAGAGTCCGAGCGCGAACTCCCGCTGTTTGTTGCGTATCTTCTTCTCTTCGAGAATGTCTACCGCCACATCGGCGATCTTACCGTTTCCCAGGTCATAAGCGTAAAGCAGACTGACTACTGCCATGCGTGCTTGATGTCGTGTCGCCATTAGAGCTCCTCAAAGAGTGTGAGCATCTCGATAACCGTTGTCATCGCTTCGAAACCTTTGTTACCCGCTTTTGTACCGCTTCGCTCAATCGCCTGCTCGATTGTGTCGGTTGTCAAAAGACCGAAGCTTACTGGTTTGTGGTACTTCAGACTCATATTGGCTATCCCTTTGGTCGCTTCTGCCGCGACATAGTCGAAGTGTGGCGTTGAGCCGCGTATAACCGCACCGAGCGCGCAAATGGCATCATATTTGCCGCTCTCAAGCAGTCTGTCCACTACCATCGGCAACTCGAACGCTCCGGGTGCTATAACGTGTGTGAGGTCATCAAGATCGCCTCCGTGACGTAAAAAGGCATCTTTGGCACCCTCGACGAGTCGATCCACGACAAAGTGGTTCCAACGTGTGCTGATGATAGCTATCTTTTTTCCTTTAATAACCTGGAGTTTTCCTTCGATTGTCTGCATTTTTTTCCTTTTCTTTGATTTTATTTGAATTGTTTGGTGTTTTGGATCGTTCGTATGAAGATACGATCAAATAGAATTTTGTAAATTATGAGATGATTCTTTCTAAAAACGACTACTCTGTATTTTGATTGGATCCCCTTTTTTTCACACTCTTTCCCTATCGCTGGATTGGAAGCGATGAGTTCAAAAAAGTTTATAAACTCCTTCTCAAACTCTTTTGCGACATTTGGTTTGTCTTTTGCTATCAGAGCGAAGATCGACTCAAGTTCTTTATGCGCTTGTTTTGAGAGTCTAATCTGCACAGTATTTTTTCTCAAACATAGCAAATGCTTCTTGGAGTGTATAGCCGCTGTCTTCTTGAGTTTTTGGATCTTTTAAAACTTCATTTAAAAATGAAAGATCCTCCTCGTACTCGACATTGTTCGCCGCTGCCAGTTCAGAGAGGTACTCGCTAAAGGCTTTCTCATTGCTTCCAAACTTTTTATGATAAAGGTTTTCGAGTATTTCATCTTCAATATGGAGCGTTATCATACGATCTCCCTTATCTTTTTGATCGTTGTTATTATATCATTTAATTGTGTAAGCGTAACCATATTTGGTCCGTCACTCAGCGCTATGCTCGGATCGAAGTGGGTTTCGAAGAAGAAGCCGTCCACTCCGACCGCCGCCGCTGCGCGCGCGAGGTAAGGGACCATCGAACTGTCACCGCCCGTTTTGCCGTCTTGGGCTGTCGGCATCTGCACGGAGTGTGTTGCATCGAAGATGACGGGAGCAAACTGCCGCATGATGGGGAGATTGCGCATATCGACAACGAGATTGCCATAGCCGAAGCTGTTGCCCCGTTCACACAGGAAGAGGTTCTGCTTTTTGGAGTTTTCGTAGGTTGCTTCGCTGCATCCTCGAGTCTCCAAAACCTTGAGTGCAGGATAGCGCATCGCATCACCTGAGAGGAACTGCCCCTTTTTGATATTGATAGCGCACTTAGTTTTGGCACACGTCACAAGCAGATCGGTCTGACGGCACAAAAATGCCGGAATCTGAAGCATATCGACTACTTCGCTGACAGGTTGCACTTGGTAGGTTTCGTGTACATCAGTAACGATCTTGTATCCGAAATCCTCCTTGACTTTTTGCAAGATGCGCAGTCCCTCTTCAAGTCCTGGGCCGCGGTAGCTGTGCAGTGATGTGCGGTTTGCCTTATCGAAGCTTGCTTTGAAGTAGAAGTCGATTGTGTCGTCTTCGTGGTAGCGCTCAAGCTCTTTGGCAATTTTGTAGATATTTTCTTCGCTTTCTATGACACACGGTCCGGTTAATAGCTGCATAATTTTTCTCTTTTTTTTATATTTGTGTTATAATTCCGCTTAAAGGGGAGAGGCTATCGCCCCTCCATCTTAAGACTCAGTCTGAATTTGCCGATTCGTAGGCTGAGTCTTAGCAGGAACTTTTTCATAAGCTCCTCCTTTAAACGGAATTTGCCCCGGCTTTCGTCGGGGACGCATAATTATACCCTCATTTCTCTTTAGCCACCATTATCCCAGCTAACACTATCAGCACTATCCCCGTAGTCGTAATGATGTCTGGAAGCTCATCGCCAAGCAGTGTGCCGACGATAATGGAGAAGAGAATGTTGGTGTAGCTTACCGCTCCTACGATCCCCGCTTTGGTCGCACCATACGCTTTGGTCATCAGCAGTTGCGAGATCGTAGCTATCACCCCCATACCGATAACATAAAACCAAACAATGCCCTCAGGCATAACAAATCGTGCGAAGATAAAGTCAAGCTCAGGCGCATTGACATAAGGTGAGATCAAAAAAAGCACAACGGGTCCTATCGTGCCAATCCCGACAAAACTCAGCACTATCGCGCGGGTATCGTAGTACTTTTTAAGCTCTCTGATCGAGGTGTAAGCAAGGGCTGCACCTATACCGCTAAAGAGTCCAAGCAGATCGTATTTGCTAAGAGTCAGTCCCGTCGGCTTGGTGATAAAAACGATACCGACAAATCCGATAAAGACGGCAAACCATGCCTTTTTGCTCATACGCTCACCCAAAAAGAAAAAGGCAAAAACAGCGGTAAAGATCGGAGAAGTTTTGCTCCATGTCATCGCATCGCCAAGTGAGATATGCGCAATCAGATAGAAAAATGTCAAAAGTGCCAAAAAACCCATCGTACCGCGAAAGAGCAGCAGCAGAGGCTTGCCCCCTTTGTGTGTAAAGGGTTTTTTCCATACGGCAAGAAGGATAAGGATGACACCCGCGACATTACGGAAAAAGACCACTTCGAGTGATGGCAGACTCTGACTTGCCAGCTTCGCAAACGCGCCCATAAAGGCAAACATCAGTGAAGCCAGCAGCATATATTTGACACCTTCGTTGAGATTTTTGATTTTTTCTTTCATGGGCGAAATTGTAGCAGTTTATTTACTTCTGCGGCTTATAATTTTGTCAAATGGAGGAAAGTTAATGACCAATTTAATCATCTTTATCCTTTTTGCCGCTGTTTTGGCCTATATATTTAAGAGTTACAGAAACTATGAGGTTTACTCCAAAGAGGTTTTCAAGAATTTCGAGATCACAAAAGATGCGCTAAGACGTAGTGATCTTGGACTGTTTGTAGCACTATCTGCCAAAGTCGCCAAAGCTGACGGTAGGGTCGATACGCTCGAAGCAGAACTCATCAGCGTGATGCTCGATGACGTGTCGCGTGTTTTTCCAGACCCTGTCAAAGCGAGGGAGTACCTTAAAGAGATATTTAATGAAGAGAAAGACCGAAACGACAATCTCGAACATATCGCCGTAGCGCTCGCGCAGTCTATACGAAGAAATCGAGCGAAGCAGGAGCAGTTCATCGGCTTTTTGATCCAGCTTGCTTTTGCAGACGGTGAGGTGACACGTTCGGAAGAACGGATCTTAGCCCGTATAGCCGAAGCGATGGAGATCGATCCCAAGCTCTATCATTCCATCTTCGATGCGTTCGAACAGATTCATGCCAGACGCAGTGAAGCTACGCAAAATTCACTTGAAAATGCCTATAAAATCCTTGGGGTATCACCAAACGACGATATGCAGACTGTCAAAAAGGCCTACAGAAAACTGGTACGCCAATATCATCCTGATATCATCAAAGCTCAAGGCAAAGATGAGGCTTATCTCCAGGAAGCGACACGAAAGACTCAGGAAATCAACGAAGCGTATGAACTTATAAAAAAGGCGAGAGAGAATTAACTGCTATTTGAAATCCGCTTCCCAAAAAAACTCTATCCAGCTATGAGCCTCTTTAACCCAGTAGTCGGGTTTGAAAACGGAACTTTTTTTGTAAAAGAGTGTAGCGGTTTCGAAGTGTGCTTGCGGATAGGTCAAAGTGAGATAATTAAAAAGTGTTTTGAGTGTTTCGCCGCTGTCGGCGATGTCGTCGACGACGAGAATGTTCTTGCTCTCTTCCAAAGAACAGAGATCTCTGACGGTGATATGTTCACGCTTTTGCGTTTCATCGTAGAGTTGTGTAGAGATGGTTTGAACATTGCGGATATCGAGTGCTTCACTAAGCATATGGGCAAGGGTCAGACCCCCGCGTGCAATACCTATGATCGTATCGAATCTGTTTTGAGGCAGTTTTGAAAGGAGCGATTTTGTATCTGCTTGAAACTCTTTATAGTCGTAGTACTTTTTTTCCATAACGGTATTATACCGATTTTTCCATGTTTTTTAAGCCGGAAAGGGAGGTTGACACAAATAGCGGCAGTAAATAATATTTAAGATTTACAATGATACAATTAGTCAGTCGGTTGGAAAATGCAACAAAAATGACAAAAGGAGTTTTGATGAAATTTGTAAAAAGTTTAGGAACAGTGGCGTTGGCTGCGGCTGTAGCGGTTCTCGTTGCAGGATGCGGCGAGCAGCCAAAACCAAAAAAAGAGGAAGCGGATTTTAGATGCAAACAGGAGAATGTTCTTGCGCCAAAATGGACGTGTACTCCGTTTGTCGATGGTGCGATAGCGGAAGTCGGAACAGCTCCAAAAACGGCTGCCGGTGTCGGTTTTCAGCGACGTATAGCACTGGCGAATGCACGCAGCAATCTTGCACAGCAAATCGAAACACTTGTCAAAGACAAAGTTGAGACTTTTACACGCTCAACTGGCATAGGGTCTGGCGAGGCTGTCGATAACGTCGCTACTGCCGTTTCGAAACAGGTCGCAAAAGTAACATTGAGAGGTTCCAAGCAGGTGGACGCTTGGCAGGCTCCATCGGGAACACTCTATGTGCTTGTCGCAGTACCGGAAAAGGCGGTCAATGCGGCGGCGAAAAAAGCGGTGAAGACAAGTTTCAAAAACGATGAAGCGCTTTGGCAGCAGTTCCAATCCAAGCAGGCACTCGAAGGGCTTGACAAAGAGTTTCCGACAGAGTAGGTAAAATAATGAAAAAGTTCTATATCATTTGTTTTGTCATACTCGCAGGCGGTATGATAGTGGGGGGAGCGGGATGCGCTTCTTCTCCCCAAACGCCGAAAAGCTCAAAAAACGATGCATCGATGTGGCAGCAATTCCAGTCTGAAAAAGCACTGGAAGGGTTGGACAAAGAGTAAAGAAGAGAGGGGTGAATGAGAGAGCTTTTTACTCTTTTTTTTGTTGCAGTGCTTGGAAGTAGCACTCTGGTTCTGAGTGGCTGCAATGAAACGCCTAAGTTGCAAGAAAGTGGGAAGCCGGGATGGGTGCTCAATCCAAATTACAACGGAAAACATGGAGCTGTCGGAGTTGCCGGACGGACATACGATCAGCGTTTTTCCACTCAAAGAAGACTGGCTATTACGCGCGCACTGGATGAACTTGCACTGCAGCAGGGAGTAAAAGTGGAGTTGTCGATGAAAAAAGAGGAGCATTTGCATAATCAGAGTGCGTCGACTTCGATAGAGTCAAAGAGTAATTATAGAACTACAAACGGTTCGGCTATAACCGCTCATATAGAGGATATATGGCAAGATCCCTATACAGGTGATCTCTATGTCTGGCTCGTGTTAGACTGATCGTTTTGCGTTGGCGGCAAAACGTTTTTCCTACAAAGTGATGTTACGCACCATCTTATGGGCACTTCTAAAATGATTTGGTGTGTAACATGAGTTACAAATACGATATAATTCCACAAAATTCTTCTTCATACAGGTTACGATACTCATGAAAAAAATAGCCATTATAGGCCGTCCCAATGTCGGCAAAAGTTCACTCTTTAACAGACTGCTCAAACAGCGTGATGCGATCACTTCCGAGATGGCGGGAACGACACGCGATGTCAAGAGAAAGATCGTGCGCGTAGGTGATAAAGAGGCGGAACTGCTCGATACGGGCGGACTTGACAAGGGGTGTGAGCTTTATGACAAGATCAGAGAGAAGTCGCTCGAAGCGGCTCACAAAGCGGACATAGTGCTCTTTATGGTTGACGGGAAGAGTTTGCCTGAAGATGAAGACAAAAAGCTTTTTTATGAGCTGCAGGGAATGGGCAAAGAGGTTGCGCTTGTTGTGAACAAGATAGATAACGAGAAGATGAAAGAGAAACTCTGGGAGTTTTATGAGTTTGGAGCGGAAGATATCTTCGGTATCTCCGTAGCGCACAATCGCAGCATCACTGCGCTGATGGAGTGGGTGTATGAGCGGCTGCCCGATGAGGATCGTGTAGCAGAAGATGCCAAAGAGGAAGATGAGGAGGTTGAAGCAGAGTTTGAGTTCGAGGAGATAGATGAAGAGGAGGACTACTTCGAGATCGATGACGAAGAGGTCGAGGAGGACTCAGTTTTTGCCTATAATGACAAGATATATGAACACAATCCAGAAGATATCAACCATATCAAAGTAGCGATCATCGGGCGTACCAATGTGGGAAAAAGTTCGCTGCTCAACGCACTGCTTAAAGAGGAGCGCAGTGTCGTGAGCTCCGTTGCCGGAACGACGATCGATCCGATAGACGAGTCTATCCGATACAAAGAGAAGCAGATCACTTTTGTCGATACGGCGGGACTTCGCAAACGCGGGAAGATTGTGGGCATAGAGAAGTATGCACTTATGCGTACAACCAAGATGCTTGAAAATGCCAATATCGCACTGTTGGTTCTTGATGCGAGTGAAGGATTCCGCGATCTTGACGAAAAGATAGCGGGGCTGGTTGACAAACATCATTTGGGATGCATCATTGTATTGAACAAATGGGATATCTCCGACAAACAGCGCTACGAGGAGGTTGTAAGAGAGCTTCGAGATCGCTTCAAGTTTCTCTCGTATGCACCTGTCGTGACCGTTTCGGCAAAGACGAAGCTCAGAGTGGAGAAGCTTTACAATATGATCCTCAAAGTCAACGATAACTACTCGCAGCGTATCCCGACTGCGCGTCTGAACGAAGTGCTTGAGTGGTCGATGCGAAAGCATCCGCTGCCGGCTATCAAAGGCCAGGTGGCGAAGATCTACTACGCCACACAGTATGATATAAGACCGCCGAAGATCGCACTGATTATGAACAAGCCGAGACTCCTGCACTTTACCTACAGGAGATATCTAAAAAATCAGTTAAGACAAGCTTTTGACTTTGAAGGTACTCCAATCCTCTTCAAAGCCAAACGAAGAGGGGAGTAGGGGCAACTCTAAAAAGGTTTGACGACAACCATCGCGACGATCAAAAAGAGCAAGAGAGTCGGTACTTCGTTGTATGCTCTGAAGAATTTGCCGCTTTTGGTGAATTCTCCTTTTTCCAACTTTTTACGGAAGTGTTCGAGTGAGAAGAAATAGGCCATGAGAATGGCGACGAAAAAGAGTTTGGCATGGAGCCAGCCACCTGTTTTGAAAAGCTGGAAATCGGTCATATAGATCATAACGGCACCGCTGATGATCGTCGCCCACATTGCAGGCATACCGATATATTTGATGAGTTTGTACTCCATGATCTTGATAACTTCGACAAACCCCTCATTCTCTTTGTGTTCGACATGGTAGACGAACTGTCTTGGAATATAGAAGATGGCCGCATACCATGAAACAAATGAAAGCACATGAAACCATAAAACCCAGTTGTACATTGTCAATCCTTAAAAGTTCTTCTCTATAGAGATTGTGTTGAAATTGCTGCCGCCGCTGACACCGTTGATAAGCCCGCCGATGCCTGAACGGTGCTTGAGCGTATAGCCGAGAAACGTACCTCGGAGGAGTTCCGTGCCGAAAAGTCTGCCTATGTCGATGTCAAAACTGATATCGAGATAATTGAGAAATTTGGCATATTTTGGATTGTCCGGATTTTCCGTGCGTTCCTCGATCACTTCCGGAGCGACATAGTCGGTTGCATAGCTGCCGCCTTCTCCAAATCCAAGGCGCATTGTGTTGTGCCAGAGTTTGAAAGTATAGTAGAGTTTTACATAAAGCGTAAATTCGTATACGTTCTTGTCGCTGAGATCCTGCATTCCTGCTAGTTCCTGATACTGCGAGAGATTCTCGCTTCGAAACAGTGCACTGCCGCCTTTTACATAAAGATCGAGCGGCATATCGAAGAGTGATGAGGAGAGAAGATATCCTGCATCCAGCGCAAACACCTCGAAACGATAAACATGCAGTGTCGGCTTTTGGAACGAGATGATCTGCCCTAAATCGCTGTCACTCTCTCTTCCATACGCAAACCGAAATGAATATTGTTGTGCCGCTTGCAAGGCTGAGCTCCCAATCATCAGCAGCGCAAGCAACAGTACAAGACGATTACTCTTCAATCTCATTCAAAATTGTGCGAAGAGATTCATGTTTTGGAGATTTGATTTTATCATGAAGCCGACGCAATGCTTTTTCCACTCTTTTGCCCGCTTTGTCTACCGCTTCATCGAATTTGTCGTCGATTTCATTGATGACGATCGGATCATTGTGAGCGACGTGTACTTCGAATTCCACATGAAAGCGTTTTTTTTCTTCCATTATATTGGCGATAATGCGGGTAATGTCCAATCCATACTTTTTAAAATCTTCCATCACTTTTTCAAGATGCTCTTTCTGGGCATCCTCCAGTGTAATGTTTTTCGCTCTGATTTGCTTTGGCATGATAAATCCTTTGTTTTGGGTAGACTTTTTGTGAAAATCCTCTCGGCAATTCGGGAGTTTTGTTAAGAAGTCAAAAAGAATGATAACAAAAAAAAGCTTTTTAAGTAATGAAATGAGGGGAGTAATAAGTACATAAGTTATGAGGCATACATAATTTCGCAATTCAACAAAGGTATAAAGCAAAGTCCGCCTTGCATCTCACCTTTTTACATGTTGTTACCTATGAAGTTATCTGTTGTCTGTTTCGAATCACCGTGTGTATCAACACTGTTTAGGAGTTTTGCAAGAAGTATGTTGTATAATTACGAAAAATTTTTTTAGGATGATTTATGAGAGTACTCACCGGAATTCAGCCATCAGGAGATCTGCATATAGGCAACTACTTTGGCTCTATCAGACAGATGGTCGAAGCACAAAACGAGAATGAAACTTTTGCATTTATAGCCAACTACCATGCACAGACAAGTTTGAAAGACGGAAAAAAACTGGCCGAATTGACAATGCAGGCAGCCATCGATTTTCTTGCACTCGGCATTGACCCCAACAAATCTGTTTTTTGGGTACAAAGCGATGTCAAGGAGGTGCTTGAACTCTATTGGGTGCTCTCTTCATTTACTCCTATGGGACTGCTTGAACGTGCTCACAGTTACAAAGATAAAGTAGCAAAGGGGATTGCCGCGAATCATTCGCTTTTCTCCTATCCCGTGCTGATGGCGGCAGACATTCTGCTTTTCTCTCCCGATGTTATTCCGGTCGGAAAAGATCAGATTCAGCATGTCGAGATTGCCCGAGATATTGCCCTCAGGTTCAATAACGAATACGGAGATATCCTTAAACTTCCCACATACAGAGTAGATGAAAATGTCGCAACCGTTCCGGGCATAGATGGACAGAAGATGAGTAAAAGCTACGGAAATACGATCAATATCTTTGGAGAGGAGAAAAAACAGCTCAAAACGATCAAAAAAATCGTAACGGAAAACGTACCTCTTGAAGCGCCGAAAGAGTGGAAAAGTTGCAATGTCTACAATATAGCCAAACTTTTTTTGGACGAAGCGGGGCAGAAAGAGCTGCAGGAGCGTTATGCGCGCGGGGGAGAGGGGCATGGACACTTCAAACTCTATTTGCATGATGTGATATGGGAGTACTTCAAGCCGTATAGGGAGAAAAGAGAGTATTTTGCTTCTCATCCAGATGAGGTGAGGGAGATTTTGGCTTTGGGTGCACACAAAGCACGAGAAGCCGCTCTTCCACTTATAGAAACCGTTCGAAGTAAAAGCGGAATCTCCTACTAACGGCTGCTTGCGCCATTGGAGCGTTTTTTTGCAGGAGCGGGAGATTGGGTGGCTCCTCTCCTCACTGCGTATCTCGCACTCGCCTATGAGAAGGGAGAGCGAAATGTTCTTCTTAGAACTCCAGTTTTTTGGAGTTTATGAAAAATTTCTTCTTCCAAATAGGATCTGTGAGATGGAGTAGGTTTCTGATCTCTTCGTTGGCAAGGCGGTAATAAAGCGTCACTTTGGTTGCAGCTGCATTTTCCGGGATCAGCAGGCGGATGATCTTCTTCCCTTTTGCAGGAACCGAGAGATTTTTGCTCTGTTTGATTGCGAGGTGTGGTATGCTTGTGCGTCCATGTTTACGAGTGTAGTGTGTGGTGAGTGAGATCTCTTTTTTGTTTGTTTTACCCGCCGCATCGATAAACTGGATATCGACAAGCAGCTCACGCCCGCCGAATCCCGTTGGGATATTGTGCGGCTGAGGATTGGAGATTTCTATGACAAGATGCTGTTTCTTTTGGGAAAGGTGCAACTCAAGAGCTTTTTTCCACATTCTTTCTTTGTGTGCTCCGGCAAAGAGGTGGTGGCGTATTCTCCTTTTTTTGATTTCGGTACCCTTGAACTTGTAAGTGCTCGCATATCCTGAGAATTTTTTGCTCATATGACATTCGATGCATTTTTGACTGCCTTTGTACTCTTTTTGCATATTGGTAAAGAGGAGCTTGCTTGAAACTATCGAATGATCGTTGGCATGACATACAAAGCAGAGCTTGTTGGGATTTTTATCGAAGAAACTGCGGTATTGCGTTTTGTGGTATGGGCTTTTTGAGTTTTTAAACGGTCCGCTCATCATGCCGTTTCGTGTCCACTCGACACGATCCATTCCCCGTATGCTCGCCGGAGCTTTGTCATGGATTTTGTCGATATTGTGGCAGACGAGACAGTTGATGCCTTCGCTTATCTTTTTGTCTTCGAGCGCTTTGTCGATCTTTGTTCCGGCATCAAGACCAAGTGCCGCCACTACATTGTACTCATCGCTCACTTTTGTGACAGAGATGCGCGGATTGTGGCATTTGGCACATTTTATCTTGACACTATTGACGTTTTGGAGACTTTTTCGTGCCGTGAAATCGATCGACTTGCGAAAATATTCATCTTTGTTGTAGTGACTTTTGGAGTGCCATGATCCGCTCCAGTCGCTGACCATCATTTCATGGCAGGTTTTACACTTGATCGCACTTTCATATTTTGAGGAGAGATGAACAGGTTTCGCTCCATACAGTGTCGCTATGAAGAGTAAAAGAACAAAAACGTATCTCATGTGTTTTACCTTTCTTGTTGTGATAGCCAGACCATAAGACCTTTTTGCGCGTGGAGTCTGTTTTCCGCTTCGGTGAAGATTTCGTCCGCATGTGCTTCAAATACATTTTCGCTCACTTCATATCCTCTATATGCGGGAAGACAGTGGAGAAAAACTGCATCTTTCTGTGCATACGACATAAGCTTTTCATCGACTATAAAACCTTCGAAATCTTTAAGACGTCTCTCTTTCTCATCCTCTTGCCCCATCGATACCCAAGTGTCGGTTGTGACGACATTGACATCTTTAACGGCCTCTTTCGGATCGTCGGTAACGATAATTTCGGCACCGCTTTCTTTGGCAAAGCCAAGAGCGTCTTCGAGGACTTTCGCATTCACCTCATATCCTTTCGGTGTCGCGATACGCAGTTCAAACCCGAGTTTGGAGGCGAGCATCAGCCATGAGTGCGTCATGTTGTTTCCGTCACCGACATAAGCGACCTTGAGATTTTCCGTTTTTCCCAGTTCTTTGAGGGTCATATAGTCTGCAAGGAGTTGTACGGGATGGTAGAGGTCGGTCAGACCGTTGATGACGGGTACATTGGAGTAGTCGGCGAACTCTTCAAGCCGATCGTGTCCGAATGTCCGGATCATGACCATATCGCACATGCGCGATACGACGCGTGCGGTATCTTTGATTGGTTCGCCGCGCCCAAGCTGAATATCTTTACTGGAGAGAAAAAGGGCATGCCCGCCAAGCTGGTACATCCCAGTCTCGAAACTCACGCGTGTGCGTGTCGAGCTTTTTTCAAAGATCATCGCCAATGTGCGGTTTTCAAGCTCTTTGTCATAGATGCCGTTTTTCAGACGTGCTTTGATATCCAGTCCTACTTCTATAATCTCAAGTATCTCCTCTTTGGAGTAGTCTCTCAGTGTCAAAAAATGTCTCAATGCTCCATCCTGATAGCGTTTTGTAAAGGCATATACTATACTATCTTAGCTTTTAAGAAGCTTTGCCACCTCTTTGGCGTGGTAACTGATGATGATGTCTGCTCCTGCCCGCTTGAAAGCGATCATCGTTTCCATCATCACCCGCTCATAGTCTATAAGACCGGCTGCCTGTGCGTGCTTGAGCATGGCATATTCGCCGCTGACATTATAGACGGCAAGCGGTTTTGTCGTGTTCTCGCGGATGTCGCGGACGATATCGAGGTAGGCAAGTGCAGGTTTGACCATGAGTATGTCGGCACCTTGGAGTTCATCTTCCACACTCTCTGCGATCGCTTCGCGTCTGTTTGCAGGGTCCATCTGGTAGCTGCTGCGGTCTCCAAAGCTCGGGGTGGATTCGGCCACATCCCTAAAAGGTCCGTAGTAGCCGCTGGCGAACTTCGTGGAGTAGCTCATAATCGGTAGATTTTCATACCCTCCCTCATCGAGCGCCTCCCGGAGTGTCTCGATGATGCCGTCCATCATCCCGCTTGGGGCGATCATATCCGCACCCGCTTTGGCATGGACGATGGCCTGGGCGGCGGATATTTCGAGAGTTTCATCGTTAAGCACCGTATTGTCGTCAATGATGCCGCAGTGCCCGTGGTCGGTGTATTCGCAAAAACAGAGATCGGTTACGACGAACATATCGGGATGTGCTTGTTTGATGGCTTTCACGCTCGAAGCGATGATACCGTGTTCACAAAGAGCATCGCTGCCAACCGAGTCTTTGACTTCAGGGATACCGAAAAGTATGATGGCATAGATACCGAGTTTCTTGAGTTCTTCACACTCTTTGAGAATTTCGTCTATACTCATCTGGTAGACTCCGGGCATAGAGGCCACTTCTGTTTTGATGCTTTCTCCCGGTCTTACGAAAAGCGGATAGATAAAGTCATCGACACTGACGTGTGTCTCTTTGACAAGCCGCTGAAGGATGGGGTTGAGTCTGGTTCTACGAAATCGTTGAAACATCTTTTAATACCTTTTTTGATATAATCTGATCTTGCACACCATATCACAAACTGAGCGAAAAGAGAAAGCGTCAGCTGCAAGGCGGAGGTTTTTCAGCGTAGCCGTAGCTACGATGGAAGTTCTCCAACGACGACAGATGATGCTTTATCTTTTCGCCTTACGGGTGGCTTTTGCGACACACGATTGACTGCGTTACACCTCTTCCGCGTAGCTTTGGCTATGCTTCGTCGGTCTGCCTTACACTCGTATCTCGCAAAAACCACTCAGTTTATGATATGGTGTGTAAGATCAGATATAATTCTACCCAAAATTATCTAAAAAGATTACAAATGAAGATCAAAGTTTCCGATATAGCCAATCTTCCCTCCCGTTTTGGCAGCTTCAAAGTTCAGGCTTTCAAAGAGGGGCATAAAGAGCATCTTGTCATCTTCAAAGAGCCGCTTAGCAAGATTCCGATCGTGCGTGTGCACAGTGAATGTCTTACCGGTGATGCCATAGGAAGTTTGAAGTGTGACTGTCGCGATCAGCTTGAATACGCTTTGGATATGGCGGAAAAAACGAACGGGATGGTTATCTACCTCAGACAGGAGGGACGCAACATAGGCCTGCTCAACAAAATCAACGCCTATGCGCTGCAGGATCAAGGACTTGACACGATAGAAGCGAATCATCAGCTTGGATTTCGTGCCGATGAGCGAAGCTATGAGATCGTCACTTATATACTCCATCATTTCGGCATCAAAAAGATCAAACTTCTTACCAATAATCCGGAGAAAGTAAACGCTATCAGTGATGTAGAGATTGTTGAGCGGCTTCCTATTGTTATCGAAGCCAATCCTTACAATAAAGAGTATCTGCAGACGAAAAAAGAGCAGATGGGACATCTTTTGTAAAGAAGCGGGTATTTGTTCAAAAGTTAAGTAATGAAGGATAGAGCATGCGATGCATCAACACAATTTCTCCTTCTTTCCCTTAGCAAGTCCGTTCTGTTGGCAAAGAGGGTGGCGAAAGTTGACTTTCACAGAGTTTTAGTCGTCGAATTTCGAATCACTCAGAGCCTGTGCACGTTTTTGCGCTATTTCAAGTTCATGAACGAGCTCGTTTGTCAGTTTTTTGAGATCGTCGTAGTACGCTTTGGCTTTGTCGATATCCTGTGGTTTTGGTTTTGCTTGAAAAAGTTTGCCGATAACTCCTCTTTTTTTTGGAAAGAGCAGGTTGTAAATTTTGGCGTAGATTTGATGCCATTGCGTATGTGTATGTTCAAGCTTTTCGTAAATTTGTGGACCGAGAATGATTTTTGCCAGATCGCTGGTATAGAACCATTTGCCGAACTCGCATTCATATTTGTTTAAGGGTTCATGATACTTTGTATCTACACCGTTTAGAATGAAGTCGATACTGTTCATCAAATTCAGGTGTGCCGCTTTGACTTTTTTGATCTGTTCTATACATTGCTCTTTTCTTGTAGGCATATATTTCTCTCCGTTTCTCCTCAGCATGGAAACTTTCTGCAAGCTTGCAAAAAATCTTTTATTAAAATTATAACAAAAAAATATATTGTTTTTTGAAAACATTTGTAATATAATAGCATTTATCAGTCAATAGACTTCTTGCAAAACTCCTAAGTAGTCTCAGCGTTATCAAGAGAGTTTTAATCAAGGCAGATGTTCTGAGCCGTAGCGGGCGCTACGGTGAAGGTTACCTAACGAAGAGTAAAGCTCTCTTGATAACGCCCTACGGGAGGAGTGAAAGCCTGCGACATTTCGCAAAAAAATTTCCAAACTAAGCTACGGCTCGGCTTGAAAATTTGTTTTACAAAATCTCTTGGCTTTGACTCCTCTGAGACTGTTTAGGAGTTTTGCAAGAAGTCTAATTATAAAATGGAGAGAAAAATGCAACGTCCTGTTCCAATAGAAAAAGAGAAAATACTTGATCCGAAACGCTATATCGTTTCCAAAACCGATCCCAAGGGAATCATTACGTACGGGAATGACTATTTTGTAGAGATATCCGGATACAGCGAAGCCGAACTTATCGGTAAACCGCACAATATTATTCGCCATCCCGATATGCCGAAAATCATTTTCAAGTTGATGTGGGATCGAATCAAAAAGGGTGAGAATATTATGGCGGTAGTGAAAAATCTCGCCAAAGACGGGAGCTATTATTGGGTCGTCACGGAGTTTGAAGCACAAATGGACCCGCTTACGAACGAACCTGTGAGTTATACGGCATTTAGAAAAGCGGCACCTCGAAAAGCTATAGAAACGATGGAACCGATATACAAAAAACTTATAGAGATTGAAAAAGAGAGCGGAATGGAAGGAAGTGAAGCTTATCTCAAAGGATTTCTCGAAGAGAAGGGCAAAACATATGATGAATTTATCAACGATGTTGTCGGTAACAAAGGAATTTTCAAGATATTCTTTACGGCTATGAAAAAACTGTTTGGGTGATTTGTGAATTTAAAAGAGAAAATAAAAGAGGCGGGTATAATCTTGCCGAAAAATTTTTGGCACAATATTCAGATGTATAAAGAGTATCTTTTGAAGTGGAACAAAACGCACAATCTTACAGGTGCGAGAGATGAAAAAACCTTAGATGATTTTATTTTCGATGCACTCTATCCACTGACGTTTATGAATACACCTAAAACTATGCTCGATATCGGGACGGGGGCGGGATTTCCAGGGCTTATTCTCGCTATGGCCTGGCCGCAGACGAAGGTCACACTCGTCGAACCGCTTGCGAAACGGGCGAGCTTCTTACAGTTTGTCAAAGCGAAGCTGAGACTTGAAAATGTTACGGTAGAGCGAAAGAGAGTCGAGCATCTGCCGCCGCAAACATTCGAACTTGTTACTTCTCGTGCCGTAACAGATACCGGCTTATTGTTGAAAATCAGCGAGAAAGTTCGAGACGAAAACACCAGACTGCTCTTTTACAAAGGGGAGCGTGTCTTTGATGAGGTGGCGGCAAGTTTACCTCATAAAGTTATAATGGCAAACAAAAGACACTATCTTTTGATAGGAAAAGAAGAGACGATATGATCAAATGGTTACTGGTTATCGGAATTGTTGCCGCTGTTTATTATCTGTTTATCAAAAAATCAACACCAACAGCGGTAGATAAAACTTCTAAAAAGGGTGCGGATAGCAAAAAAGATGAAAAGGTGGATGAGATGGTCGAATGCAGCAGATGCGGTATTTATGTGGATATAGATGAAGCCATCATCAGCAACGGCAAATACTACTGCTCCAAAGAGTGTCTGAAGGGATAGAGATGCTGCTTTTTGGTCATCGTTTCATCAAAAGCGAGAAGTTTTTCCATATCAGCGATGTCGAAGCGGTACTAAAAACACCACCTCGTTCATCCGTCTATCTGGAATTTGATGAAAAAAATCTCGATATTATAGAGTATTTGCAAGCAAACACCATAGATTTTGCACTTGGAACGAAAAGTCTGCAGGAGGTTGTCTATGCCAGCGCGCTTGGGGCGAAGTATATTGTCACCGATGAGGCGCTCTGTGTGCAAGCGCAGCGCATAGCGCAGGAGTATCTCTTCGATGCGAAAGTGCTTGTGCGCGTTATGACAGACGAGGAGATTGAAAAATATGCAAAACTCGGCATAGATGGTCTTCTTTACCCCGAAGCTATTGTCAAAGTGACGACTTAGACCACTTTTCTTGGGATTTCGGGTTTGAGAGAAGTAAGTATCTCATAGCTGATCGTTCCTGCTTGTTTAGCGACTTCTCTTGCATCTTCAAATATCAACAGATGCTCTTTATCACTGTAAAAAGAGCTGTTATCCATAGAGATGCGTCCGGCTATTTTGCAGCCTTCCGGTGTCGTGTAGTTATGACTCAGACAGCGCAAGAAGCCGTCACCGTATCCGATATTGTAGGTTGAGAGTGCGGCATCGTTTTGGAGTCTGTGTGTACCGCCATAACCGATGCGTGCTCCTTTTGGGAGTTTTTTTGTACTTATTTTGTCGGCATAGAGTGATAAAACCGGTTTGAACTCCTCCGTTTTTAAAGCCTTCGGCATCTCCAAACAACCGTAGGCGGCTATACCGATGCGTGCGATGTCTTCGTTGAAATTTTGTGTGCGCATCGTCGAAGCGGAGTTGTCAAGGTGAAAGCGCAATTTTTTTACGCCGTATTTTTTAGCGAGTTCCATGGCGTTTTTTTTGATTTTTTTAAAGTTCTCTTTTTGCCAGAACCACTCACTTGTGAGTTCGTCGGCACTGCGATGGTGTGAAAAAACGCCGACAAGCTCAAGTCCCCGCCTTCTGATAGCTGCAAATGCCGCTTCTGTCTCTTGTGGGGCAATGCCGTTTCTGTGCATTCCGGTATCGACTTTGAGTTCGACTTTCGCTCCTTTTGGAAAAAGCGCGATCTGATCGAGTGAGTTGATCGTGTAGTGGATGTTGGAGGCACGCTCTTTTGGGATGTCGGCAAGCACGAGGATATCTTCAAAAAGCGAAGCGATGCTTCGAGCTTCTCGATCGTTTTGAACGACCGCTTTTTTGATGCCGTATTCATGGGCGAGAGAGGCCATGATCTTCAGGCCGTGACCGTAGGCGTTGTCTTTGAGAACGAGGGCGATTTTATCTTTGCTTTGTGTTTTTTGTGCGATAATGTCGAGATTGTGAAAAAAGTTTTGTTTGTTTATTTTGATAAAAGGCATAAGGAATTATAGCAGTGGTTAGATTAATAGCCGAGTTTGAGCAGCAGCGTTTTGTGCAGATGGTTTTTCCGCATCAAAAAACCGACTGGGCGGAGTATCTGGAGGAGGCGCGCCAAAACTTTGTAAATATAGTCGATGTGATACGAAAGTACGAGAAAGTTTTGCTTGTCTGTGCGGATGTAGAGGAGGCGAAGCGTTACTTCGATTCGCTGAAAAATATCGACTTTGTGGAGTATGAGAGCGACGATACCTGGGCACGGGATATCAGTGCGATCAGTGTGGAAGAGAATGGCGAGGTCGTACTGTATGATTTCAACTTCAACGCCTGGGGCGGGAAGTTTGCGTATGCAAAGGACAATGCTCTTTCGCGTAGCATCGCTGCACACTATCCTCACAAGATGCGCTCATGTGATTTTATCTTAGAAGGTGGCGGGATCGAGACCAACGGCCGGGGTGTACTGCTGACAACCGCAGCGTGTATGCTCAACCCAAACAGAAATGCACTCGATGAGCGAACAACGACACAAAAGCTCAAGGAGTTTTTCGGTCTGGATAGAGTCCTCTACCTGCGCCACGGCTATCTTGCAGGAGACGATACCGACAGCCACATCGACACACTGGCACGCTTTGTGGATGAGAAGACGATCATGTATGTCAAGTGCGATGATGCAACGGATGAACACTACGCAGAGCTTGCCAAGATGGAAGCAGAGCTCGAAACGATCGCCCGCAAGCATGATTTTATGCTTGTTCCGCTTCCTTTTTGTGATCCGATCCACTATGACGGCGAGCGGCTTCCGGCAACCTATGCCAATTTTCTCATGATAAATGGTGCAGTGCTTGTACCTGTTTACGGGGTGCGACAGGATGAAACGGCGTTGCAGATTTTTAGAGAGTTTTTTAGAGATCGTGACGTCATAGCGGTTGATTGCTCCGTATTGATACGCCAGCACGGATCGCTGCACTGTGTGACGATGAACTTTAGTTAAAGCAAATTTATTATGGGTACCTCTAAAAACCCTAAATTGTCTCAGAGCCTAAAATAGGAGTGAGATTGTAAAAAATATTTTTTGAAGCGTAGCTAAAGCTACGGTGAGAAAAATTTTTACGCAAGATTGCTCCTAAGTAATGAGGCATAAATAATTTCATACCCAATGAGATGAGTTTTGTTCAGATTTGTATGAAAAGCGACGCAGTCGTAGTCATTCTACTTCAAGTCGGTTATCATACAAATCTGAACGAAAATCATCTCACCCCGCAGGGGCAGCAAGAAAAAGGCATATCTGACGGCGTTAGATTTTTACACCGTAGCTTCGGCTACGCTTTAAAAAATCTGCCTTGCATCTATACCTTTTTCTTGCTGTTGGGTTATGAAATTATTTATGCCTCATTACTTATTTTAGGCTCCCGAAGGGCATTAAGCAGGCGCACTTCTTTTTCGTTAAAACTTTTCGAAGCTACCAGTAGCGACTTCAAAGTTTTGCCTTGAATAAGTACATTTGCTATAATGCTGAGGCAACTTAGGGTTTTTAGAGGTGCCCTTATATTAGCAAAAATATTTTTGGGAGAGTGTAGTGTTCGATACGCTTACAGACAGTTTTACCAATGCGATAAAAAAGATACGATTTAAAGATGATGCCAAAGCGCTCAGCAAAGCGCTTACAGAGTTGAAAAAGTCTCTGCTCAAAGCCGATGTCCATCACAAGGTGGTACGTGAGCTGATCAAAGAGGTGGAGATAGAGACCAAAAAAGCGGGGATCGGGAAAGATCAGTTCCTCGATGCCCTGCGCCGTACGCTTTACAAGCTTTTAGAGACCAAAGGCAACAAAGGCTTTGTCTTCGCTCCAAATCCGCCGACAGTCATCTTGATGACGGGTTTGCAGGGGTCTGGTAAGACGACCACGACGGGAAAACTTGCCAATTATC
>JALUFE010000105.1 GCA_027052175.1 Helicobacteraceae bacterium
GAGTAAGATAAAAAACGCAAGATTTTATCCAACTTCTCAAAAAGGAATTTCCAATTATTTCGACAATGTGGCCGTAAGTGATTATAAACCACTTCTTGACAATATCAAAAAGGTTAAACAGGCTATGCGACTCAATGACTGGGGATTATATCTGCTTGTTGCAAATATTGCACGTAAATTGTATCGTTATGAAGATGAAGTGCAGCTTTTTGAGTGGTTTGTTTTCAATAAACTTGGCTATGCCGTTAAAGTCGGGATAGCAAACGGCAAAATTATTGCGATGTTTTATTCTAAACGGATTATTTATGCCACACCGAATTTTCGATTCGGCAAAAAGAGATACTATGTGCTTTCATACTACAATAAAGGTAATATCGGCACGGTTTATTCCTATAAGCAGAATTATCCGCATGCAACAAGAGCTTTTGATCTCTCTTTGCGTTCCTTGCCACTGCTGCAGCCGGACTACAGGACGAAACAGCTTTATTTCAGCCATTTAGGTCAAAAATACACCATAACGTACAAATATAATAAAAATCTTATAGATTTTTTCTCTACCTATCCACAGGCTGACTATAGAACTTTTTTTAATGCTCCAGTCGATAATGTGACATATGCAAGCATCGCCGATTCGCTTCGAGTTTACATCAATGGCAAGCGTGCAGCCGAAGCGATGAATTTTGTCCTCAACTTCGTTCAGAATGCATTTGAATATGAAACCGACCAGCAGCAGTTTGGACGTGAAAAGGTTATGTTTGCCGAGGAAACGCTTTTTTATAAAGCTTCTGACTGTGAAGATAGAGCTATCCTGTACGCTTTTTTGACAAAAGAGCTTTTTGGAGTACCGGTTCTTGGTATCAAATATCCAAATCATATGGCGACAGCGCTGTATGTACCGCTGGATGGAGATAAAGTACGTATCAGAGGGCGTGAGTTTGTCGTAGCGGACCCGACTTATATCAATGCAAACATTGGGGAAGCGATGCCGCAGTTTAAAGGAAAATTGCCTGAAGATTTCATTCTCGTCACTCTTAAAGAGTAGAAAAAATTTAGGATTCTCAAATTTTGAGAGTGGGAGAAAAAGTAACTGCTATATTGAGCTGTTACTCTTGACAATCCGAAAGAATAGCGGTCAGTAGTTGTAAGCGACTTTGTATGTGGGATCGTCCTCTTCATAGGAGCAGTGTGGCCCAGCCTTTTTAAGTATAGCTTTACAGTCGTCACTGAGATGGCGAAGTAGAAGACGTTTTCCTGATTTTTCATACTTTTCCGTTATTTTGTCTATGGCTTCGACGCCGCTGCTGTCCATTACGCGAGCATTTTTAAAGTCGATGACAACGCGCTGTGGATCGTTCTGTGTATCGAAGATATCGGCAAAACTGCTGACACTGCCGAAGAAGAGTGGACCGTCAAGTTCGTAAACTTTCGTACCATCCTCTTCAAAATGGCTGTGCGCATAGATGCGTGCATGTTTCCAGGCAAAAGCGAGTGCGGAGATGATCACTCCGGCGATGACAGCGATAGCGAGATCTTCGAAGATTGTGATAACGGTAACAGCAACCATCACGAAAGCGTCGGTACGTGGCATATGTTTCAGATGAGAGAAACTTGACCATTCGAATGTTCCGATACTCACCATAAACATGATACCCACCAGTGCAGCAACGGGAATGATGTTGAGGAGATCGGTAAAAGTGGCAACCAGCATCATCAAACCGACTGCAGCCGTGACGCCTGAGAGTCTGCCAAGACCGCCTGATGTATAGTTGATGATACTTTGTCCTATCATTGCACATCCCGGCATCGCACCGAAAAAACCGCAGGCGACGTTTCCTGTACCCAAAGCGATGCACTCTTTGTTCGCACTTCCTCTCGTACCGCTGAGTTCATCGAGAACGGAAAGAGTCAGGAGGGACTCTATAAGTCCTACGAGTGCAACGATGACAGCATAGGGAAAAACCATTTTGATCGCTTCGAAACTGAAAAGAGTCTGAGGAACACTGAATTCTGGAAATTTTCCTTTGAATTCACTGAGATTTGCAAGATCGCCTACGGTTATCGTGTCGAGGTTGAAAAAATAGACGGCGAGGGTAAGCAGCGTTATGGCAACAAGTCCTGAAGGCACGACTTTTGTCACTTTCGGAAAAGCATACATGATAAACATTGTAACGGCAACGAGGATATACATAAGAATTCCCTGCCCGTGAAAGAACTTGAACTGTGCCATAGCGATAACGATGGCCAGACCGTTAACAAATCCATACAATGCAGGTTGTGGAACGAGACGGATGAATTTTCCAAGTTTGAGCACACCAAAAAGTATCTGGATAAGGCCGGCAAGGACGGCGGCGAGTGTGATGTACTGCAAGATGCCAAGTGCAAGATCATCACCACTTAGTCCTTGTAACTGTAAAAGGTGAGAGGCGTTTAGGGTAAGTCCAACGAGCACAACGGCAACGCTGCCTGTCGCTCCACTGATCATTCCCGGTTTTCCGCCTATGAGGGCTGTTATGAGTCCGAGTATAAAAGCGGTATAGAGACCTACAATAGGACTGACATCTACAATAAAGCTAAAGGCGATAGCCTCAGGTACGAGTGCAACTGCAACGACAAGTCCCGAGAGGACATCGTTTTTCCAGTTTTCGTTTTTATATCTGCGTATATCGAACAAAAAGGGATTCCTTCTAAAAAAGTTTGGAATTTTATCTAAATAAGTTTAAGGGCGCCTCTAAAAAACCTAAGTTGCCTTTTCTCTAATGCCCTATAGGAGCCAAAAAGAGGGATGATGTTGACTTTTAGAGGCGGCCTTAAATCTTTTTCTTTTTTTGCGTAAGTGCATGGAGAAGTGCTGTTTTTATCTCTTGAAAACTTGGAGAGTTCTGTTCTAATAGTTTTCTTTTGTTGTTAAGTTCTCTTTGAAGGAGATCGAGCTCTCGCTGAAGTTTTTGATATTTTAGAAGTTTTTCATCGGGTATGAGCATTTTTTTGTAACGTTCTCGCTCATTTTTGATTTTTTCTGCTTCATTTTTTTCAAAAAGCAAACGTTTTTTCAGTTCTTCACTCTCCTGGGCTGAAAGTTTTTTCGTCGTTATTTTACTGTGAATACTTTCGATAACGTAGAGCTGCTCTTTAAGTTCGCTGGAGAGGGAGCGAATTTTCTCTTTGATTTTTTTCTGTTTTTGAAGAGGAGTCATACCGCCAGTGTTGATACCAAATTTGATTTGCTTTTCTTTTTTAAGTGTTTCTATTTTGTTTTTAAGTTCCGTAATGTTTGCATATGTAGAGAAGTAGATACGTGCTATGGGTATGATTGAGACAATTTTCCATCTGTGTCCACTTTTTGATTCTATTTGGGGAACGCGATATTTTTGACCATTTTGAATGATGATTTCTTGTGAGTAGTATTCGAGAAAATTTTTTGTTGCATGGTTGCCTTTAGCTGCTTTTTCCAGCATTTTTTCTGCAATTTGAATAAAAACTTGTTCAAAATTGATACGAAAGAGATAGCCGGAAAAACCAAGTAAAAATTCATCCCTGTTTTCGAAGCGTTTTTGTAAAAATTCATAAAATAGATCTTTGATATATGCAAAAACCTTCTTTTCATATTCATCATTGGAGATGCTTTTTTGTATGATGAATTTATTGATGAATTTTTCTGTAACTTTTTCCGTAAGTTTGGAAATATCCTCATCATCGAAAAATTCATTGTAAAATGTGATGAGCTCTTTTTCGTCAAAGCCGTTGTATCGTACTTCGTTTGTGTTTTTTCTGCCTTGTGGTATACACCGATCTAGTTTAGTGATGAGTTTGATGAAAGCATGGCCATTTTTAAAGATTAGAAGATCTTCCTCTTTGAGTTGAAAAATGCTTCTTAATGTCTGTTTAAGTACCTCTTTTTGGAGATTAGTATCCGTTGTCTCCACACCGATAACCCTTTGAAGTTTGGAAATGAGCTTTGCATCGATGAGAATTTGATCTTTTTTGTTGTTGTACTCTTTGTAGACAAACTGTTTATTTGCAAGGAACAGTTGTTTTATGGTATCTTTGAGCGCTTCTAAATTCATAATGCACTCTTCCTACAAAAAGCTCTTTTTACCTCTATCTTCATATTCGTCCCGATACTTGAATGTGATAAGATTTTGCATAATGGCAAAGAGGGTGATAAAGGTGATAAAACTACTGCCGCCATAACTGAACATCGGTAGGGGTACACCGACAACGGGTGCGAAACCGATTGTCATAGCAATGTTGACACTCATATAGACAAAGATCATAAGTGCTATTCCAATTGTGACAACCTTGATGTAGTAGTCACTGTTGTAGACACTTAGGCTTAAAAGATGTAAAATCAGCAGGATATAGATAAGAATGACTCCTGCTGCTCCTATAAATCCGAAACGCTCCACCAAAAAGGCGAAAATAAAGTCACTTGTAGCAATAGGAAGGAATTTCATCTGTGTCTGGGTGGCCTCATCTTTGTCTTTGCCTGTCAGTCCGCCGGAGCCGATGGCGATGATGGATTGTTGGACATGATAGGAGGGTTTTTCTGCCAAAAAGTCATGGATACGCTGCTTTTGGTAATCATGTAGAAGGAAGTTATATGCCAGAGGTGCAAAGAGCAAAAACGCTCCGATAAGTACTGCCCAAATTTTCCAAAAAACACCGACATAGAACAAAATGCCAAAGCCTATGAGCATCAATACAGTGGCTGTTCCAAGATCGGGCTCTTTGGCGATAAGGATAAACGGGATGACGATATAGGTTGACATTTTCGCAAAATCTTTAAATCGATATCCGCCGATTGGGGGTGGATTTTTGTGGATGAGGTAGGCTAGCATCAAAATAAGAGCAGGCTTGACAAACTCTGAAGGCTGGATCGTGGCGTTGATAAAGGGGATCTCTATCCAGCGCTTCGCTCCCAGTCTTGCATGACCGAAAAACTCCACTCCAAGCAGCAAGACGATCGTCGTCCAGTACAGCAGAGGGATAAGCCAACTGATGCGTCGCAGAGGAATAAGAAAAACGATAAAAAAGATCAGTACGGAAAGAGAGACGTATGCAAGCTGTTTCTCAGCAAGTGCCGGAATAGCTTCAGATATAAGATGGTTGGAAATAAGCACAAGCGGTATGATCAAGATAATGGAGATAAAATCGAACTGTGACAGTACGCTTTTGTCAAATCGCCACAAAGAAATCCTTTTTTTTCCTTTCATTGTAGCATAGTTATGATAAAATTCGCCCAATAAACAGTGGAGCGAATAGTTGCAGAGATATTTTGAATACAATGTAGAGAAGCCAGAGAGGCTCGATACCTTTTTAGCGCAAAAACTCTCACAGACACGCTCCCAAACTGCGCAGCTTATTAAAAAGGGGGCTGTGTGTATCGATGCAAAAACAACGACAAAACCCGGACTCAAGCTGAAAGTGGGGCAAAAAGTCACTCTTGAATTGCCGGAGGTTGTGCAAAGTGAACCGCTTGAGGTGGACTTCGATGTCGAAGTGCTTTTTGAGGATGCACATATCCTTGTGGTGAACAAGCCAAGCGGGGTGACGGTGCATGGAGCGCCGAGTGTCAAAGAGGCCACGCTCGTTGACTGGCTCAAAGAGCGTGGAATGCGGCTCTCAACCATCAGCGGTGAGGAGCGTCACGGGATAGTCCACAGACTCGATAAAGGCACAAGCGGCGTGATGGTTGTAGCCAAAACAAACGAAGCACATAGTGCTCTTGCAGCACAGCTTGAACGAAAGAGTATGGGGCGCTACTATCTTGCAGTGCTCACACCTCCTCTCAAAGAGGAGATCACCGTAGTTGAGTGCCCTATAGCCCGAAGTCCTTCCAATCGCATCAAGATGGCGTGTGTAGAGGGTGGTAAAGAAGCAAAAACCGCTTTTGCCAGCCTTGCATACAGTAACGATCAAAAAGAGCAGCTTGTTGCCTGCAAACTCTTTAGCGGCAGAACACATCAGATACGCGTGCATCTGGAGAAGATAAGCCGTCACATCATCGGCGATGAAGTTTATGGTGCCAATATCGGCAAGGTTAGTGCGGAACGAATCTTGCTTCATGCGTATATACTCTATCTGGATCATCCCGTTACGGGTGAAGCGATGCGATTTGTCGCGCCGTATGATAAAGTAATGAAAAATTATCTAAGTAAAAAATTTGAAATGGAGAGGGTAGATGAAACGACTCAGCCTGAGTATATTGCTTGCAGGTTCGATACTGTTTATTTTTAATGCCTGTAACGGAGCTCTACCGACACCCGGTGTCACAGAGTACAAAATCGATAAAAAATTACCCAAAATCGAGTTGACACAAAACGGTGTTGTAGTGGAGATGAATGAGATTGCTTTTGAGTGGAAGCCAATAAAAGATTCCAACGTCGAAGGAATCAAAATATATAGAAGTGTAGGAGAATCCAATGTGACGAAACTGCTTGCGACGATAGAAAATCGATACTCCACACATTATGTTGATCTCGATGTTAAGCCGGATACGAAGTATCGTTATACTTTCAGGACATACAGGGACGATGTTGTTTCTGCAAAAAGCAAAATTCTCACCCTGTATTCAAAGCCGCCGCTTCCTTCGGTTGCATGGATCTATGCCAGAAACGGTTTGCCTCGCATGGCAAAGCTGCTTTGGAGGCCGCACAGCAACCAGGCTGTGAAGTATTATATAGTGGAGAGAAAAAGTCTCGATGATGATGAGGGTTGGAAAAAGATAGCAAAACTCAAAGGTAGACTGCAGGCTGAGTATATCGATACGGGTCTTAAAGACAAGTATACGTATCGCTATCGGGTACGGGTAGAGACTTTTGACGGAATCATCTCTACTCCAAGTGAGATCGTCAAAGTCGTTACCAAACCGCTGCCGCCTGTTGTAACGGGTTTGCAGGCGACGACGGATTTACCAAAGCGGATCTTTTTGACTTGGAACAAGTCGCACTACAAGGATTTCGAGCGATACTATCTTTATCGATCCGACAGAAAAGATGGGAGATACGAACTCATAGCCAAGCTTTATAATAACCACTTCAGCGATGAGGTGGGTGAGGACGGTGTGACATATTTCTATAAGGTTTCCCAAAAGGATATTGATGGGCTCGAGTCGCGAAAAGATGACTATGTGGTGATGGGATCGACACTGCCTAAACCGGAAGCGCCTACACTTGAAGATGCGAAGTTTGATGGCAGTGCGATACATCTGCATTGGCTCAAAGTCGATCCAAGAAGTGTCAGTTACATCATCGAGCGTCATGCCAAAAGCGGGTGGTTTGACGAGAAGGTGACAAAGTACAAAACGAAGCAGACGACGTATGTCGATCGTGACATAGTACCGGGAACGACTTATACATACATCGTCTATGCAGTGGATGCAAACGGGATTGTCTCCAAACCTTCGCAGGAGGTGAAGGTCGAAGTCAAAGAGCTCAAAGCCGCTTTACCTTCAAAGAAAAAAAGCAGTGTACAAAAACAGGCAAAATCAACGGCAGGCGTGAAAGAGACAGCGATTGTAACACCGGTTGACGATTTAAGCGTGGAAAGCGAATAATGCCGCATCTCGTAGTAAAAGAGTTCAAAAATATCGATCTTCCTGTAGAGGTAGAGGGAGTGCGGTTTCATTTTATAGCTAAAAATCTCAGCTTTGAAAATGAACAGTTGATATCCGTTGGAGACGGGAAAGGACATGACTTCTTTCTCATTGTCAAATATGATCATGATAAAATCTTGCTCAAAAGTGACAAAACTACCCGTCCTGCTTCGATCTTTTTGCTGCACAAAGCGCTCAAAGCCTATGCGAAACTGGCAAAGCTGGAGATCCTCCACTCCAATGTTCCCGAAAACAAGAACAACCCCCATCTGAGGGAGACTCCAGCTCTTAAAGAGATCGAGTATTTCGCCAATGACTTTCCGATGGATAAAGAGGTGCATATAGAGGTTGGCTTTGGTTCGGGACGGCATCTGCTCTATCAAGCCGAAAACAATCCCGACAAGCTCTTTATCGGACTGGAGATACACAGGCCTTCGATCCAGCAGGTGCTCAAGCAGATTAATATAAAGGGTCTGAAAAATCTGCTGGTGATCGACTATGATGCCAGACTCTTTATGGAGCAGGTACCCTCCAATATCGTCGGCAAGATATATGTGCATTTTCCTGTTCCGTGGGACAAAAAACCGCATCGTCGCGTCATCTCCAAAACCTTCGTCGCCGAAGCGATGCGTGTGCTCAAACCCGGCGGAAGATTGGAGCTGCGTACCGACAGTGAGAACTATTATGCTTACTCTTATGAAACTTTCATGAGTTTTACACGTATGGAACTGTTGATCAAGAAAAACAAAGAGATCGCAGTAAGCAGCAAATATGAAGATCGCTGGAAGCGGATGCAAAAAAACATCTACGATCTGACGATGATAAACGACGAAGAGAGTGAACCGCTTAAAATCGAAGGGAGTTTCGAGTTTGAGCGATTTGGCTTGAATGAAGAGCAGGTGATGGCACTGCAGGGGAAGAAGTTTATAGAGGATGGCTACTTTGTTCATTTTGAGCGGGTCTATGCGACAAATCTCGGTGGGTATCTCTTTAAACTTTCGTTTGGCAGTTTCGATCGGCCCGAACATCTCTACATCATAACTGCGGGTGAGACACTTCGCTACTATCCAAGAGAACCGCTGCGCTCCAAAGCAAATCTCGCAGCACATAAAAAGATCCAAGAGGTACTGCATGGATAAAGTGATCATCGCCGAAAATCTCTCGCTTGCATACGAGAAAGATGAGATGATCATCGATCGGGCCAGCTTTGCGGTTGAAAGCGGCAGCTTCGTCTTTATAACGGGGGCCAGCGGAAGCGGTAAATCGACACTGCTAAAGTCCTTTTTCGGTGCGCTGCCTCCGGTAGAGGGCAGTTTGGTTGTCGGTGGTGTTGAGCTAAGGGGTGTGAGCCGAAGCAAGCTCAATCTGCTTCGCAGGCATATCGGTATCGTTTTTCAAGACTACAAGCTTATTAATGAATGGACGATCGATAAAAACATCTCTTTGCCGCTTATTATCAACGGCTATGAAAAGAGTGTGACGGAAAATCAGGTAGAAACGCTGCTAAAGCATGTACGTCTGAAGCATCAGTCTGGAAAGTATCCGCTGGAGCTCTCAGGTGGTGAGCAACAGCGTGTGGCAATGGCGCGAGCCCTGGCACACAATCCCATCATGATCCTTGCCGATGAACCGACGGGAAACCTCGATGACTACTCCGCACAACTGATCTGGAACTTGCTAGCAGGTGCGAACGAACAGTTGGGTACTACAATCGTCGTCGTCACCCACCGCATCCCGCAAAATCTGGGTGTGGACTACAAGCACTATCATATAGAGTATGGGAGTGTGCATGAAGTCAGTTAAAAATCATCTCTCCCTTATTTTGGCACTTGTCAGCATCCTGTTTGCGATCCAGACACTCAGAGTGACTAACAGAGCGATGGATGCCTATGAGCGCAATCTCAAAGAGAACTATTCGCTCGTCGTAGTCTCGAACAAGAAGTTAGATGCTGTAAGTGTGAGAAAAAAGAGTCCTCTTATAGCCAAAATAGAGGAGATTTCCGTCGATAATGCGATTAAGAAGATAGACAGTTCTATCAGTAAAAAAAATATGGAACTTCTCAAACTTACGCTACCGCACTTTTATCGTATCGCACTCACGCGTTATCCCTCTCCGGCGCAGATAGAGCGACTCAAAAAGAGCCTTGGCAGCATAAGCGGAGTCAAGCAGATAGAGGACTTCAAAGCCGCACATGATGTTACCTTCAAGCTTTTGATACTGTTTAAGACGGTTGTAACAGTCTTTAGTGTCGTGGTCTTTGTGATCACGTCGCTGCTTATAGCCAAAGAGCTGCGTATTTGGCAGTACAAGCATAAAGAACGGATGAATATCATGGGGCTTTTTGGAGCGCCCAAGTGGCTCAGTTCGGCTGTACTTTTCAGACTTGCGATCGTCGATGCGGTACTCTCTTCGTTTATTATATTTGTCGTTTTTAGTTACATAGCCAGCAGTGAGTGGCTGAGAGTAAAGCTTGAGAGTGTAGGCATCGACATTGTCGTTTTTGACATCCTTAAAGACTTTCCGCTTCTTTTGGGTGCAGCGCTTGGTCTTTCAATCTTGCTTGCGACGGCGATAGTTTTTGGACATAAAGAAGAGGTATGATTCGAGCGTTTTTTCTTTTGCTTTTGGCTTTTTCATTGTCTTTTGGAGGCAGTGTAGATACAAAGATCCAAAAAACATCCAAAAAGTTGCATCATTTCTCCAAAAACTACAAAAGACTCAACCGAAAAATGGCCAAAACAGCTGAGGCCATACTGCGACAAAAAAGAGAGATCCAAAAGCAGGAGAAGCAGATCGCGGAGCTTGAGAAAGAACTTCAGGAGAAATCCAGCAGTTACGATATAAATAAAAAGCAGCTTCAAACACTCCAAAAACAAAACAGTGCCGAAGCGAAAAAAGCGGATGAACTGCAGCAGGAGCTGGCATTTGCCATTGCCAAAAGCGTTTCGCTCTCTGTTTTGCTGGGGGCGAAGTACAGCAACGATATCGACTCGATCATCGAACTTGAGGTGCTCAAAGCAAAGCTAAAGTCCTATAAGGAGAAGATCCGCAGTCTCAATGAACACTATACCAAGACACTCGAGACGATCTCGCAGCTCTCCTCCAAAGCAGCAGCTCTTAAAAAGTCCATCAACGACATTGACAAAAAAAGAAAAAAGCTGCTTGCAATCCAAAAGAAGAACAAACAAGATCTCAAAAAACTCAAACTTGCCAAAGCCTCCTACAAAAAGCAGCTCAAAAAGCTTCTCAAAAAGCAGGATGAACTCAAGCGTATGCTATCGCGCCTCAATATCATTAAGATAGACGAACAAAAGCGCAAAAGAGAGCAAGAGGAGAGAAAGCGGGCATTTGCCTCTTCTACACTCAAAACGACCAATCTGCCAAAAGTCAAGCGCTATGGCAAAAGCTATACGAATGTAAAAACGAAACACTACAACGGCCCCAAAACGATCGCACCGCTTGATGCGTATGTGATCACAAAAAAGTATGGAACCTACAAAGACCCTATCTATGGTATCAAGGTCTTTAACGAGTCGATTTCGATGAAGCCAAAGCACAAAAACGCAAAAGTAAGAAATATCTTCAACGGAAAAGTGATCTATGCGGAAAAAACGGCGATGCTTGACAATGTCGTCATCGTCGAACATCGAAACGGACTGCATACGATTTATGCAAATCTCTCAAGGATCGCTCCGTATATCAAAAAAGGCAAAAGGATCAAAAAAGGGTATGTACTTGGACGCGTCAATGACGAACTGATCTTCGAAGCGACGCAAAAGTCACTCCATATCAATCCAGTGAGACTTTTTAGGCGATAATTGTTGAAAAATTGGCTATAATTTCGAAAAAATTTAGGAACTTTTATGCAGTTTATCCAAACACGCGGCGTAGATACGAACAAAAAAGAGAAAGTGACCTTTTCTGAGGCTATACTCGATCCTATTGCCTCTTTTGGTGGTCTCTATGTACCCGAAAAACTTCCGGAACTGGGTGAGGAGTTTTTACAAAAGCATCTAAAAAGCAGCTACAAGAGTATGGCGCTTGATATGCTTGCTCGTTTTGAGATCGATATCGATCCGGAGGTGCTCTCTGAAGCGGTTGCTCTTTATGACAAGTTCGATGATGCCTCCAATCCCGTGCCGGTTGTCAAAGTCAAAGAAGACCTTTATGTCAGTGAGCTCTATCACGGGCCGACACGTGCGTTTAAAGATATGGCGCTGCAGCCTTTTGGTGTCGTGCTTTCAAGCATCGCACAAAAAAGAGATGAAAACTATCTGATCCTCGCAGCTACAAGTGGCGATACGGGACCGGCGGCGCTTGAGACATTTAAAAACCGTGCCAACGTCAAGGTTGCCTGTATGTACCCAGAGGGCGGGACAAGTGACGTGCAGCGTCTGCAGATGGTGACGGAAGATGCACCGAACCTTAAAGTCATAGGCATAAAAGGGGTGTTTGACGATGCTCAGACAGCTTTGAAGCGTTTACTGGGTTCTGACAAATTTAAAGCGGCTCTCAAAGAGAAAGATACGAAGCTCTCTGCGGCGAACTCGGTCAACTTCGGACGTATTATCTTCCAGATCATCTATCATATCCATAGCTATCTCGAACTTGTCCGCCAAGGTGCTATAACAATGGGAGAGAAGGTCTATCTCAACGTTCCAAGTGGTAACTTCGGTAATGCACTTGGTGGCTACTACGCTTGGAAGATGGGACTCCCGGTAGAGAAGATCATCATCTCCTCAAACAGAAACAACATTCTGACTCAACTCATCAAAGAGGGGCGCTACGATCTGCGTAACAACAAAGTGATCCCGACAACCTCTCCTGCAATGGATATCCTCAAATCCTCTAACGTCGAGCGTGTACTTTTTGATCTGTTCGGCGAGCAGAGAACAAAAGAGTTGATGGAGTCTCTTGAAAAAGAGAACTTCTATGAACTTACAAGCGAAGAACTTGCAAAGCTGCAGCAATGCTTCGACGCGGACTGGTGTGATGACGAAGAAGGAAAACGCTATATCAAAGAGACCTTTGAAAATGACGGCTACTTGATGGATCCTCATACCGCCACCTGCTTTAAATCCTATGAAACCTGTGCAAAAGAGGGGATCAAGTCTATCGTTTACTCCACTGCAGAGTGGACGAAGTTCTCTCCTGTTATCGCCAACGCACTTACCGGTGAGGTCGATACTCGTGACATAGATGCACTCAAGTCTATCTCTAAAACGGCCAATCTGCCGATACCGAAAATGATCGAAGAGCTTTTTGAGAAGCCAATCACCCAAAAAACGATCATAGAAAAAGAGCAGATAGAAGAGGAGATTCTCAAGTTTATCTAACTTGAGATCATCCGCCTACTCCTAACAAGGATAGATATGAAGAACCGTTTTTTACTTATCGCGCTGATGATAGCCGTTTTTTTGGGTATCAACTTCCTGACCCGTCTTATTTTGATGGGATACAGCTTCAGTGAAGTCGATGCAAGCATTATTCAGCTGATCAAAATCTTTGGGGTAGGGCTTTTTTACGATTTTGTCGCTTCGACCTACTACTTCATCCCGCTTGTGGTGTACCTAATTCTTGTACCTTCGAAGATTTTTTATGCGAAGTGGCACCGCTATTTTGTTTATCTGCTGCTGTTTGTCACTACCTATTTCATTATCTTCAACGGAGTGAGCGAGTGGTTCTTTTGGGAGGAGTTTGGGAAGCGGTTTAATTTTATTGCTGTTGACTATCTTGTCTATACGCATGAGGTTATCCATAATATTCTTGAATCCTACCCTATACCGCTGCTTCTAAGTGCCATTTTTGTTTTGGATGTACTGTTGTGGCTCTTCATCTTCAAAAAAACTACAATCTTGCAAAGGGCATTCGAGCAAGAGGACAGCTTCAAAGAGCGGCTTGGGATAGGCGGAGTTTTGCTTTTACTTCCTGTGCTCTTTTTCAACATTCTCGACAAACAGCCTCTTTCGCATATCTCGGAAAATATTTATAACAACGAGCTTGCCAAAGATGGACTCTACTCACTCTTTTCGGCATTTCGGCACAATGTTCTTGAGTACAATGTCTACTACAAAACTCTGCCGATCAAAAAAGTGATGCATCATCTCTATGAACTCGAAGGAATGGATGACAAGCATCTCAAAGTGGTTCAAAAAGAGGGGCAGCCAAAGCACTACAACGTGATGCTTATCATGATAGAGAGTATGAGTACGGAGTATATGGGCATCTTTGGCGATACGCATCATCTCACACCATATTTGGATTCTTTAGCGAAAAAGTCGCTCTTTTTTGATCATTTCTACGCTACGGGAACACGAACCGTTCGCGGGATGGAGGCTGTAACACTCTCGCTTCCTCCAACCCCCGGACGCAGTATCGTCAAAAGACCGGACTGCCACGGGATGTACAGCAGCGGCTTTATATTTGCACAAAAGGGTTATGAAAACAAGTTTATCTATGGCGGTTATGGCTACTTCGATAACATGAACGACTTTTTCTCCCACAACGGCTTCAAGATCGTCGATAGAGCCAACTTCAAAGAGGGTGAAGAGACGTTTGGAAATGTCTGGGGGCTTTGTGATGAGGATCTCTTTAGAAAAACACTCAAAGAGGCCGATGCAAGTTACAAAAAAGGCAAGCCCTTTTTCAACTTTATCATGACAACTTCAAACCACAGACCTTATACCTATCCTGACGGGAAGATCGACATCCCGTCGCATACGGGACGATTTGGCGGTGTGAAGTATACGGACTACGCCATCAAAGAGTTTATCGAAGCGGCCAAGAAGAAGCCATGGTTTAAAGATACGATCTTCGTTATCTTGGCGGATCACAACGGAGGTAGTGCCGGGAAAAACACACTTCCTACTTGGAGATACAAGATACCGCTTATCGTCTATGCTCCAGCTATCATCAAACCGCGTGTCGTGCACAAGCTCTCCTCACAGGTCGATCTGATGCCGACACTTATGTCGATACTCAATTTCAGCTACAAAAGCCTCTTTTACGGCAATGATATCTTGGCACCTGATTTCAAGCAGCGTGCATTCATAGGGAACTATCAGAAACTTGGCTTTTTACGTGATGGCAAACTGACGGTTCTTTTGCCAAACAAAACTTCCAAAGAGTTCCGCATCAAAAAGCAAACTCTTCGCAGTGTAGAGTATGAAGACATCCCGACAGATGTTAAGGATGAAGAAGATACGATAACCTACTATCAAAGTGCAAGCTACTTCTATGACAACGGCATCAACAGATGGAAAAAGTGGCACAAAGAGGAGCCAAAGATTGACGTAGAGGAGCGTGAGTAACGCTTCTTAGTGATTTTGGATGATCCAGCCGCCACCGAGGAGTTTGTCTTTGTCATAAAAGACACCCGCCTGTCCAGTTGCAACACCAAAGACTCCCTCTTCAAGTTCGACAGTCGCTTTGCCATCTTCGATCTTTACATGGCAGGGAACCGCTTTTGTACGGTAGCGTAGCTTCACTGTCGCATCGAACTCCGTATCGTCTATGAACATATTGATATTGTCCAGTACGACACGCTTACACTCCAACTTCTCTTTCGTGCCGACAATGATCTGGTTTTTCTCAGGGATGATGTCGATGACATAATGTGGTTCGTGTGCGCCATCGACGGTAAATCCACGGCGTTTGCCGATCGTGTAGTGCATATAGCCTTTGTGCTTACCGACAACGTTTCCCTCTGTATTGAGTACTTCTCCTTCGTTATCAACATCGACGAGATTGTCTTTGAGTACGTCGGTGTAGGTTGTTTCAACAAAGCATATCTCACTCGACTCACTCTGTGTGGCAAAGGACTCAAGCCCTTTGATGGAAGCGGCATAGGCTTTGATGTCCGCTTTTTTCTTCTCTCCAAGCGGGAACATAAGTCGTGGAAGGATCGATCTATCGACATAAAAGAGAAAATAGCTCTGATCTTTCGTATCATCTTCTGCTTGATAGAAAAATTCGCCGTCACACTTGATATAGTGTCCAGTAGCGAGGAAGTCTGCACCTATCTTGTCTGCGTAGCGGATCATCTCACCAAATTTGAGATTTCGATTGCAGAGTGCACAGGGATTGGGTGTTTTCCCCTCTTTGTAGGTTTCTATAAATGGAGAGACGACCTTTTCTCTGAACTCCTCTTGTAGATCGAGTACATGGAGTTTTACACCGACAAAATCAGCCGCTTTTTGGGCACGCGTAAGATGGATCTCATGATAACCTGGCTTGGAGTGCAGCTTCATATACAGCCCCTCCACTTCATAGCCGGCATTTTTCAAAAGCAGTGTCGTCACTGTCGAGTCTACGCCGCCGCTCATTCCTACAAGTACTTTTTTGCTCATCTGTTTATCCTTTTAGCTGCTTGAGACGATCTTTTTTCGTTCCTATCGATGTTATCTGTACTCCGAAGTTTCCATCGACGATGACGACTTCACCCTGTGCGATGACATGGTTGTCCACAAGGATATCGAGCGGATCGTTTGCAAGCTGGTTGAGCTCTACAACGGAGCCGATGTCCATATTAAGTACATCTTTAAGCAGCATTTTCTTTTTGCCTATACGTACTCGTACCGGCAATTTCACATCCAAGATGAGCGAGATATTTTTGAGTTCCTCTTCGGAAAGCTTGAGCTCCTCTTTACAAAGATCCTCCGCAGTATTAACCGATTTCGGAGTTTCTTTGGCAGTCTCTTTTTGAGTACCAAAGAGTTTATTTGTCAATGTCTCATCAAGAATAAACATAATTTGTGATGATACTTCAGCCAGATTCACTTTATAGATGAACATTTTGGCAAAATCTTCAAGGCTTACTTCGTTACCCTCTGAAATAAACTCAATATTGTCTATCTTGAATGAAAGTAGAGGCATCTCTTTTTGTGCCGAAAGTGTGTTGGATACTGCACCGAGGATATTGGAAAATGTCTCTTTCGTCGCATCGAGATCATCGTCATTTACCTCTTCTCGTTCACTGGGTTCTTCTCCAAGCATCATATCTGAAAGTGCCGTTGCGAGATTTGCAGGGATTGCTATCATCATTTTTCCCGTGACGTCGCCTTCAACAGTGATATGTGCCAGAACGATGGGAGGGATGATGTTGGAGATGATGCTGAGATCCTGTTCCTCTTTCAGTTCCATAGAGGGAGCGACGCCCATTAGTGTTTCGATCGTTGCTACGGTTTCACTCTCCAGCAGTTTCATAAAGTTGTTCATAGGCTACTCCTCTTTTTCAAATGCGTCTTTTTCATTCTCTTCATCCATCAGTTCTTTGACGCCGGATATCTTCTCTTTACGACTCTGTTCAAGTCTTTCAAGGATGCGTTTGACTTCATCTTTTTCTGTTTCAATCACTTCGGTGATCTGAACCGATTTTCTAAAACGTCTGAGCCCTATCTCTCCTTTAAAGCGGTCTTTTCCATCAATACTGAGAATGACGGTATCATCTGCTGGAGTATTGAGACTGATAATGTCCCCCTTTTGGAGTTCAAGTATGTCGTGCAGCGTCAGATCGGACTCACCGAGATTTGCTTCTACTGTTACTTTCGCACCTCCAAGGAGGACTTGAAGCTCCTTGTTTCGACTCTTTTTTGAATTGGTTTCATTGAGCATCAGGTCCCGGCTAGCGAGTTTTGGCAGAATCGGTTCCAATGAGATGACCGGGTAGCAGATGTTCATCATTCCCGAGCTGTGTCCGATGATGATCTCCATCACGACCATCACGACGATTTCGTTTTGTGCGACGATCTGAACAACATTTGGGCTTGACTCTTTGGACTCGATGGCCGGGTAGATCTCCATAACAGGTCCCCATGCCTCTTTGAGTGTTCCCATAATCACGCGTAATATAGTCTCAAACAGGCTCAGCTCGATGTCGGAGAATTCCCGACTGGCATCAAACGGTTCACCTTTGCCTCCAAGGAGCCGATCGAGCATAGGAAAGGCGATGGAGGGGTTGATCTCTATGACACCGCTTCCTTCAAGAGGCTTCATCGAAAAGACGTTGAAGCTTGTCGGATTTGGCAAACTCATCAGAAATTCGCCATAAGTCATCTGATCGACGGAGTGTAGCTGTATCTCGACGATACTTCTCATTATGGATGAGATCTGGCTTGCAAGACTTCTTGCCATTTTGTCATGAACACCGCGAAATGCGCGCAGCTGCTCTTTGGATACACGGTTTGGACGTTTGAAGTCATAAAGAGTGACCTGTCGCTGCGGAAGAAGATTCTCTTCACCGGCTTCAAGGATCTCTTCTCCCTCATCCTCGACGACATCGAGCAGGGCGTCTATCTCTTCTTGTGAAAGTATATCTGCCATTTTAAGCTCCTATACTCTCTTTGATTTTGCCGATGACGGATTTGTGAATCTGTGAAATGCGTGACTCGGTGATACCGAGAATCTCACTGATCTCCTTTAAAGTGAGCTCTTCGAAATAATAAAGCTGGATGATCAACTGCTCACGCTCCTTGAATTTCGAGAGTACACTTTTTATCACTTCAACGAGCTCCTCTTGCTCTATCTTTTTGAGTGTCGCACCCTCGTCACCGACTTGAAGGTGATCATCTATAGGCATAACCGTATAGATAGCTGAAGCGATGCGCGCATCGTGGATCTTCTCTATATCCTCTCCAAGTAGGCTTGATAGTTCCTCATCACTTGGCTCTTCGTCATGCTCTGCCATATAAGTATCGACGGCTTTGTCGATCTGTTTGACGAGCTGGCGGCTCGCACGGCTGAGTACATCGAGACTGCGAAGGTAATCGAGCATAGCCCCGTATACACGCTTCTTGGCATATCCCCAAAAAGAGTCATTGATGCTCTCATCATAGCGTCTGGCGAGTTTAATAAGCTCTTCGGTACCTATCGCGGAGAGATCACTGTAGTCGATGGAACTGGGAAGACGCTCTTTGAGGCGGAAGGCCATTGCTTTGACCGCAGGAAGGTATTGAATCGCGAGTTCGTCACTTTTATGTTTTATTTCTTCTTCATATATTTGCGTGCTCATCTTTTCTCTCCGGCGTTCTCTTGAAGATTCAGTTCAGAGAGAGAATCCGTCAAGGAAACAGCGCGATCGATTATCTGTTCACGCTTTTTGATTTCCTGAACGAACATATCGAGCTCTTTTTCATGCAGCTTTTTTGGAAAAGAGTAGCTTTTCACACTCATCGTACGATAATAGAAACCGATAACAATATGCCCGAAGAGATAAAAAAATGCGGTGATGACAAGGGTATATTCAAGCAGACCTGTCGCATCGAACGATTTCAACAAACCAAATATAATCCCGATAAAAAATCCCCATACAGTGAAGAAATAGATAAAGTTCTCACTTGGCATCGTTACGCACCCCGGTTTAAAAATGTTCCATCAATCTTTTAAAGAGTCCGCTTAGACCGCTTTCATTTGAAGAAACCAGCACGTTTCGTTCCACTTTTTCTCCCAATTTCGAAGCAATTTTGGAAAGATCTCTTGTCGAGGCTGCATTTGGATAGAGTTTGACAAAAAGCTCCCGCTGTTTTATGCTTGAAGCGACTTTAGGATCGTTTTCCATCTTGCCGAGGAGTTCAAGGTTGAGCTGTGCTCCGATGTTGTCATAAGCCACTTTTTGAATTTTCTTGAAGATTGTCTCTGCTTCTTTTGTACTTTTTACCATATTCATTATCATGGCGATATCGTTACGAGAACCTGCAATACTTTTGATTGTAGCGTAAGCATCTGTTATGGCAGCCGGATCCGGGACAGTGACAACCACGATATCATCGGCAGCTTCGAGAAACATTTGGATATGCTCACCGATTCCAGCTCCCGTATCGATGAAAAGTATATCGAGTTTATCGAGGATTTGCGCCTCTTGCATAAAGCGCTCAAACAGTGTCTGGTTAGAGTATTTGAGTATCTCATCGCCGCTCTCGCCGGGAATAAGGATCAGATTGCGGGTGATTGGTACGAGGATATCGCTGAGGGAGGCTTCACCTTTGAGAACATGAAGGATGTTTTTTTTGATTTTGACATTGAACATTACATCGAGATTGGCAAGTCCAATGTCAGCATCGAAAATCCCGACATTGAGACCGTTTTGGGCGAGGTAGTAGGCGAGGTTGGAGCTTATGGTACTTTTGCCCACACCCCCTTTGCCACTCGTAATAGCGACAAAACGGGTCTTTTTAGATTTTTTTTCGTTCTGCTCTTTGACCAGTTTTTCAAGTTTTTTTGCCTGATGTTCCATCATATCTTGCTCCGATCAAATCCGTGCAAGAGACACTCTACCAAAAAGTCGCTGCTGGCAACGACAAGATCTTCAGGTACCTCTTGGCCGACAGAGAAGTAGCTTATGGGTTTTTGCGTCTCCAACGCAAATGAGAAGAGATTGCCAAAACCGCGTGTCTCATCGAGCTTGGTAAAGATAACGGTATCGATATCGAGTGTCGAGAAGTTCTCGTAAGCCAGAAGCAGATCCTCATACTTGATCGAACTTGGAAGAACGAGACTCACATCGATGTTCACGCCCGTACCGTTGGAGGCAAGACACTCGTATATCTTCTCTATCTTGTTCTTGTCGTAAGGGCTCGATCCCATCGTGTCGATAAGAATGTAGTCGCAGTAGCTAAGAGAATTGAGCGCTGTCGTAAACTCCGGTGGATCGACCACGGTTTCGATGCCGAGCTTCATCATCCTTGCGTACTGCATCAACTGTTCAACGGCTCCTATACGGTAGGTATCAAGCACTATCAAACCCACTTTGTACTTTTTTTGCATCAAAAAGGAGTAGCGCGCAGCGAGCTTGGCGATCGTCGTTGTCTTGCCTACTCCTGTCGGTCCGACAAGCATCATCACGCGTGTAGAACCTGGAGTCGGCTGACTCTCAAGACGTATAGGCACCATTTTACGAAGCAGTGTTTGAAAGTAGCGTTTGACTGTCTGAGAGTTTTCGCGAAGACGGGTTGGCATATGCTCAAGTGTGAGCTTCATGATGGCATCAAGATGCTCTTTGTCCATTCCGCTTTGGCTTGCCAGTCTGTAAATCTCTGCAAACTCTGGAGGGATTGGCTGGGTGAGTTCGGGAGATTTTTCGTTCCAGAACATGTTTTGGATCAGTTTGACCTTGTCGGCAAGCTTGCTAATCTCGCTTTTGATCTCTTTGAGCTCTTTTGGTTCTATCGCAGGAGCGTTTTGCGATTGTGCAGTGTTTTTTGTATTTGCATAGATATCGGCAAGCGGATCTTTGGCTACTTTGGAGATCTTCGAGATCTGTTTTGCGGCATTGGAGATATCAAAGAGGATGTCCTCACTCTCTTTTTTTAAAGAAGCACCGCTTTGTGAGCGGGTTGCAGTTCTTTTTTGTTTCATCAAAGTGCTTTTTCTCTCAGTCTCTTCGTCAATGCCGACGATGATCTCGTACAAACCGTCTTCGACAAGGCTTTTTTTCTTGATCTCTTTAGTCTCGATCAGCATTGCCTCGTCACCATATTCAAGTTTGGCCTTTTTGAGCGCTTCCGAGGGGGTTCTGCCGGTAAAGGTGACTACTTTCATATATGGGCACCTCCAGAAACCCTAAATTGGCTCAGAGCCCAAAAGAGGGGTGAGACTGTGAAAAACATTTGTGTAAGCGTAACCGTAGCTACGGTGGAGAAAATTTTTTTGCAAGATTGCTCCTCTTTTGTACTCCCATAGGGCATTAGAGAAAAAGCACTTCTTCGACGTTGGAACTTCTTGAAGCTACCAGTAGCGACTGCAAAGTTTCGCCTCGCATAAGCACTTTTTCTATAATGCTGAGACAACTTAGGATTTTTGGATGTGCCCATATCTACTTCCATCATGGGGATCAGCACGCTCTTGCGTTTATACCATTCTTTATGTGGTATGACAAGATCTCTGCTTTGTATTTCACGGTTGTCGAAAAAGAGGATATCCAGATCAAGCGTCCGTGGCGCGTCTTTGAAACTGCGTACCCTGCCGAAACGTTTTTCGATATGCTGAAGGTATGCAAGCAGCTCATATGGTTGCATTGAGGTTTTAACAGCGATAACAGCATTGTGAAAAAACGGCTGGTCCAGATACCCAAACGGCGGATTTTTGAGAATCGAGGATGTTTGACACACCCTGATCTTTTTTTGTCGACGTAAAAAATGCAGAAGGTGGGAGAAACGCCGTTTTACATCTCCCATATTTCCTCCTACTCCAATGAGGACAGCGTGTCTGTAAGTCGGACAATCTTTTTCTGTTCTCCAAGGAAAGTCTTGTGAACGAAATTGTGTAAGATCTTTACCTATTGTCCGCTTGAGATACATGGAAGTTTTATGCCTCCTGATTTTGTTGTGCCTGTTGCATCTCTTGCATCGCTCTTATTTCATTTAAAATTTGAAGCATTCCTATCATCGCAAGATGATATCCAAACGGTCCAAAACCGGTGACAGTTGATGCACATGCAGGTGCGACGATGTCTTTTTGTCTGAAGTCTTCTCTTTTGTATATATTGGATATATGCACTTCTATGGCAGGAAGGCTTACCGCTGCAAGGGCGTCACGAATCGCGATAGAAGTGTGGCTGTAGGCTGCCGGATTGATTATGATACCATCAGCATCTCCATAGCACTCTTGGATGCGATCAACGATTTCGCCCTCCAAGTTACTTTGAAAAAATTCAATCTCGACATTGTTTTGAGCGGCAAAATCCTTCATCTGCGCATGGATCTGCTCAAGTTTCATCGGACCGTAGATGTTTTGTTCACGGACTCCAAGCATATTGAGATTTGGACCTTGAATGACTACTATTTTCATTACCTACCTTTTATTTGTGATATTTGGGTAATATTCTATCTTATCTATCTATAATTTTTGATTAAACCCGGATTTTGCAATGGAATTTGATAAAAGATGTGCTTATATTCCTGATGTGGATGAGTGGTGCGGATCTACTTGTTTTTATTCCAAAATTCTGGTCGGACTGGAAAGTATATGAAAAAAATCATTCTCGCCGATTATATTTATACATCACAGAAAGTTATAAAAAATCAGGCTGTTCTAATCGATGGCAAAATTGTCATGATAGCTCCAAAGAGCAGGGTGCTCAAAGAGCATAAAGATGCCGAGGTGATCCGCTATCCAAAAAACACGCTGCTTTTTCCGGGACTGATAAATACTCACGTCCATATAGAATTCAGTGCCAACAAAACGGAATTGAGTTACGGGGATTTCATTACCTGGCTTTACAGTGTCATCGAAAATCGTGAAGAGCTTATGCAAAGATGTGGTCAAGAGTGTATGAGCAAAGCTATAGATGCTATGCTTGCAAGCGGTATTACGACATTTGGCGCGATCAGTTCACACGGAATGGATATGGAAGCGTGTGCCACAGCGAAGCAAAACGTAATATTTTTTAACGAACTTATAGGCTCACAAGCCGCTGCGGCAGATGTTCTGTTCGGCGATTTTATGCAGCGTCTTCGAGCAAGTCAGGAGGTGCAGCGTGAGGGATTCATTCCGGCAGTAGCGATCCACTCTCCCTACTCGGTACATCCCGTTCTTGTCAACAAAGCGCTGGAAGTTGTCAAAGAGCAGAAGTTGCCGCTGACCGCGCATTTTATGGAGAGTGTTGCCGAGCGCGAGTGGCTAGAGAAAAATGAGGGAGACTTTAAGGAGTTTTTCTCCAAATTTCTCAATCAGGATCGTGCCGTAACATCTTCAGAGGAATTTTTGCATGCCTTTGATGGTGTCAAGACGCTCTTTGCCCATGTTGTACAGGCAAGTGATGCGCAGTATACACATCTAAAAAACCAGGGACATGCCATCATTCACTGTCCGATCTCTAACCGTCTGCTTGGTAACGGCGCACTTGATTTGCAGAAGATCGACACGATGGGAATGGAGTGGATGGTTGCGACGGACGGTCTGAGTTCGAACTATCGGCTCGATTTATGGGAGGAGATGAAGATCGCACTTTTTATACATAGTGATTTTCCGCTGCAGGAGCTGGCAAAAAAACTCATAGCAGGCGTGACGACCGCTCCGGCGAAGGCTTTGGGGCTTCCAAAAGGAGAGATCAAAGAGGGACTGGATGCGGACATGATTGTACTGCAGCTTGAAAGCGCGGCAGAGGAAGATCTGGAGCTGCATCTAATACTACGTCGATATGAGATTTTAGATATCTACATAAGAGGAGAACGAATAGTATGCAAATAGAGGGACAATCACGTGAAGAGAGAAAACAGAAGAAAGGATTGGGGTATTTTGTAAAAACACTGTTTTCGCCGTTTACGACGACATTGAAGTTTTTTAACGACAATTTCAAAGGACTGCTTTTTGTTGTAGTGATGATAGCACTTTTCGCGCCTGCATCCAAAGAGGTGGCAAAACCGTACAACCTTGAGACAATCAAACTCAGTGGTCCTATAATGGACGTTTCGGATGTACTTGAGAAGATCGAGAGTGCTGCAAAAAACGATCATGTTAAAGGTGTACTTTTTGAGGTGAATTCTCCGGGAGGTGCCGTGGCTCCATCTGTGGAACTCACCTACGCTATCAAGGAACTCACCAAGAAGAAACCGGTTGTCGTTTATGCAAGCGGCATACTGGCAAGTGGAAGCTATTACGCTTCTATATGGGGAAATAAAATCATAGCCAATCCAGGCAGTATGGTAGGAAGTATAGGTGTGATCATGGAAGGAGCGGATCTTAGTGGACTTATGAGCAAGATAGGTATACGCACACAGACGGTGCAAGCAGGAAAGTACAAAAAAGTGGGAACACCGGATCGACCTTGGAAGCCCTATGAAAAAGCCGAGCTTAACAAAGTCATCTGGGACACTTATGACATGTTTACATCCGATGTCGCCAAAGCGAGAAAACTCGATATCAAAAAGCGAGATACATGGGCAAACGCACATATATTTACAGCTCGTCAGGCAAAAGCAGTGGGCTTAGTCGATGAGGTCGGTGTTTTAGAGAGTGCCAAGAGAGAACTTGAAAAGTTAAGCGGTGTCAAACAACCGGTATGGAGTAAAGATGAAGCATTTGAAAAACTTCTTAAAAAGCTCGCCGCCGAAACGGCGGTGACACTTTATACTTACTTTCCTTCACTTACTTTGAAGTAAGCTCTTCGGCTTCATAGCCCGGATCGTCATGGTCGATCTCTTCACGGAGCGGGATGAGAATACTGATGGTGATAAGAAAAAGACCAAAAAGAAGGACGGCAATGCTTTGATAGTGGTCAAGCAGACCAGGAAGATTGAGCTTGCCGAGATTTGGTCCCATAATGATTTTGAGCTTGTCGTAAAAAAGTGTAAAGACCAAACCACCAAAGATCCCTCCAATTGATCCTACCAATACATCGATACGTCCTTCAGCGACAGAGACCGGCCCGGTTCCCGGACATTTGCCGAAAATCGCCATTGAAATACCAAAAAGAATTCCCCCAATGATCAAACCGCCGAGGATAATAGGCTTTATATGATAACTTGCCCATCCAAGCTGGATCATTATGTACAAACCGATGCTTGCGATCCCGATAGCCAAAAAGAGCATTTTTGGTACAACGGTATCTTTGAGCATCGAAAAGCCTGCAATCTTTTCAAACTTATGAACTTTTGTAAACTGGATGATAGAGCCAAAAAGTATCCCAAGAATAAAAACAAGTAAAACCGATCCATGATGTTCGTCCTGGACAGTCGCGAACATACTGATTATGCGATCAATCGTTCCTGTATCTTTATTGTACATCATTGCTCACGCTCCTTTTTATAAAAGAGTTTTCCGGTGATGATCAAACTCGCCATAACCATCGCACCAAATATCATACTGCTAAAGGCCATTTGAGAAACACCGCTGAGGAAGTGTCCGCTGGTACATCCTCCTGCAAGTCTTGCACCGATGATAAGGAAAAATCCGCTTACAAAACTCCAAAAGAGTCTTGATGCTGCAGAACTGTTTTTATAGCGTTTCCAAGCATCGGGAACGATGGTGAAACGAAAGGTTTTTGTTATGAAAACGGCATTGAAAAAGGAACCAGCTAGCACACCGAGTAGAAATACACCTTCCCACGAACCCGGATTATGAATTTCCTTGAGGTAGGTGTATTTGTCTGGATCGAGATCGAAAAGGATACCGGCAAAATAAGGTACGTATGTCGAGGCACCTATCGGTCTGTTGGCTCCTATGACCGAAAAGGTAAAGAGTAATAGTGCGGCCATAAGTATACCGCCAAGCCACCAAGGTATTTTTTTGAGCATAAAACCCTCCTATAATAAAAATAAGCGGATTTTATAAAAAAAGAGATAATAAAAAATAAATGAGGAGTATTTTTATTATTTTATTGAGATGATTTTATCACTGTTTGCAAAAATTTTTGCCACTCTCTCTTGCCATAATGCCCCAAAACGCTCTTTTTCCATTTTTGATGCCGTTCCTTGCATAATGCGCTGCATCAAAGGCTGCATTACAGGGTCGGCGGGGATAGATGAGGGATCGTAGAAAACATCGACGCATTTCCCACTGCTTTTGGAGCAAAATCTGGCACTCGCACCATCTATTTCGCTGCCAAAATGCATAAGTGAATGTCTGGCAAACTTTCCGCCAAGTCCTTTGAAGCCGCTTTTATCGGTCGCTCCTGTTATATAGGAGATGACATTACCTATAACGCCTGCTACACCTTCTTCGAGCTCTTCTTTGAAAAAGACCTCTATGTCGCCTCGAACGGCGCGCGTGTTGGGATAGAGCGCTTTGAGTGCATATTGTGTCATTAGATAGGCTCCCGTAACGGTGGGGCAGCTATGGCCGGCACCTTTGACCACTTCAAGGTAAGAGATTTCATATTCACCGTTTTGAAAAGCTCCTAGAACATCAGCCAGAGGATCTTGGAGTTGTATAGTTTCTATCTCATCGAAAAATTTTGGATATGTCATGATATTTTCCTTTTGTCTATAACTTTGGCTGTGAGAATTGTATCGTAACTCTGGGCTTCGAACTCTTGATCTTTGTCGAGTGAAGCGATATCGGTTATCTTCCCGTCTTTAACGATCTGAGCGAAACCGGTTTTTGATTTGAGTTTGGGATCTGCGGAGGTGTAGGCATTTTGCAGTGAAACAAGTGCGTTTTCTTTATTTCGCAGTATCGAGGTGATTGCAAGCGGAAATTCGCGTTTGATACTCTCAAGGCGATTGGCAAACGTTTGTATCTTCAACTCCATCGAGTGGTTAAAACGATCTTTGAACTGTGCTATGCGTTCAAGCTGTTGATCGAGTCTTTTTTGGATGGAGTGTTGCTCAAAAGAGCTGTAGAGATGTGAAAGCTGCTGCGATTTGTTTTGGAAGATTTGTGCAAGACGCTGCTCGAAGCTGCTTTGTAAAGTATCGAGATAGAGAAGCAGTTCGGTTCTGTCAGGCAGGAGTATCTCGATAGCGTTGCTTGGCGTTGCTGCGCGCACATCGGCGACAAAATCGCTGATAACGGTGTCGATCTCATGGCCGACGGCAGAGATGACAGGAGTGTGTGCATTGTAGATAGCCGTAGCGACGATCTCTTCATTGAAAGCCCACAAATCCTCCATACTTCCTCCCCCGCGTCCGACTACGATGGCATCGTATCCTTTCGTATCTGCAAATGTGATGGCGTTGGCTATGGAAGCTGCGGCATTTTCTCCTTGCACAAGCACATCGTAGATATCAAACTCCACAAGCGGATAGCGCACGGAAGCTACACGCAACATATCCTGAAGCGCGGCACCTGTTGCGGAGGTGATAAGGGCTACTCTTTTTGGAAATTTCGGAAGTGGCTTTTTGCGTTCTGGTGTGAAGTAGCCCATCTGCATCAGTTTGTTTTTGAGCTGCTCGAAGGCAAAGGCAAGTGCTCCCTGACCGGAGGGTTCTATACTAAAGCAGTTGAGCTGATACTCTCCGCGAGGTGTATAGAGTGTGATAGCGGCATCGATGATCACTTTCATCCCCTCTTCGAGTCGGAAGCGAAGCCGTGAAGCATTACCTCGAAACATCACGGCTCGAATGGTAGCTGAGGCATCTTTGAGAGTGAAGTAGATATGCCCTGAATTATGGTAGGTGATACGTGAGAGCTCTCCCTCGACAAGAACGCGGCTGAAGCTGGTCTCCAAAAGGGATTTTATCTGATTGGTCAGTGTGGTTACCGAAAGTGGTTGCATCAAAATCCTTCTATCTTTTTTGTCTCTTTTGTTTTTATCATGACAACCGCAACGGCAAAGCCTCCATCATGTGTTATGGAGACTTC